>NZ_SSXB01000014.1:104566-105877 GCF_021698995.1 Blastococcus sp. KM273129
GACCTCCTCCGCGGCACCCGACACCACACCCGACTGCGCACTGGTCTCCTCGGCCGACGCCGAGATCTGCGCCGAGGAGGCGCTCAGCTCCTCCGACGACGCCGCCACCGCGTCCGCCGAGGAGGCCACCGTCCCCAGCACCGTCCGCAGTTCGGCCACCGCTGCATCGATAGCCAGGGCCGCACGGCCGACCTCGTCGGAACGCTGGACACCGGTGGTCCGAGTCAGATCGCCGGCTGCGAGCGCCGTTGCGACCTCCACCACGGAGTTGAGCGGACGCACGATTCGGCGGGAGACGCCGAGTGCCAGGCCCAGCGCGGCGAGCAGACCGAGCGCGATCGCCGTGGCCATCACCCACTGCGCGCGGCTCTCCGCGGCCTGCGCCGCGACCGTGGCGCTCTCCACGCGGTCCTCGAGCGATTGCCGCAACTCGCCGGTGAGCGTGAAGACCTCGAAGTAGACGTCCCACCCGGGACCAAGGATCAGTGCGTCACCGGCCTCGAGGGCGTCCGGAGTGTTCATGGCGTAGGTCTCGACCACCTGGTCGTCGACCTCGAAGTAGGCCTCCCACTGCTGCTCGATGGTGGCGAAGGTCGTCCGCTCCGTCTCGGTGAGCACCTCCGTCGGCATCGCGGCCAGGTGACCGCGCAGCCGCTCGGCACTGTCGAGGAAGCCGGCGCGATTGGCGTTGTCGTCGGCGACTGCCGCCATGCCACCGAGGCGGCGGGTGTCCCAGGCGTAGGAGGCCTGCCAGCCGGTGACGTCGGAGTTCGAGGTCTCGACATCCTGGATCGTGCTGAGCGCCCCGTTGAGCGCGTTGACCTCCTCCAGCGTGTCCCCGGCGAACAGCAGCTGGGCCATACCCAGCGCACCGACCGCGCCCGCCGCGAGCATGCCGGCGGCGCCGACGGTCAGGATGGCCCCGCGAACGCCATATCGTGCCCGCGGTGCTGTCCGGTTCGTGCTCATGTCGTCCTCACAATGATGCTCAGTTCGCTATTCGGGGGTCGGTGATCGACGGTGTCATCGCCGGAGAATTGCTGGCGGCCTGGTTCCTGACTTTCCTTCAGGGCGCGGCGAAAGAGGTCGGTGACGGGTTCTGCTTCGTCGACATGGCACGTCGACAAAGCCATCCGGTGAATGTGCGGGGCGGGTGGCGACCGCAGCGGTCCCACCCGCCCCGACCGGCGGTCCGCTCAGTAGGTGAACTGCCCGACGGTGGTGCGCAGGTCGGCGGCCATCCGGGACAGCTCGTCGACCGCCGTGCGGGTCTGGGTCAGCGCCTGCGTGGTCGAGTCCGCCGCCGTGGAG
>NZ_SSXB01000014.1:105936-111186 GCF_021698995.1 Blastococcus sp. KM273129
ACCTTCACCACGTTGCCGATCTCCGCCGAGGACTCCCCCAGCTTCGCCACCGTCGCCGTCGTCGTCTCCGCCGCCGTCACCGCCCGCGCCGCCACCTCGGAGGCCTCCGCCGCGTTGCTGGCGATCTCCCGGATCGACGCCCCCATCTGCTCGGCACCCGCCGCCACCGTCTGCACGCTGCGCGACACCTCCTCCGCCGCACCCGACACCACACCCGACTGCGCACTGGTCTCCTCCGCACCCGCCGAGATCTGCGCCGAGGACGCCGACAGCTCCTCGCTGCTCGCCGCCACCGCGTCCGCCGAGCCGGCCACCGAGGCCAGGACGTCGCGCAGGTTGTCCTGGGCAACCGCGAGCGCCTGCGCCATCCGGCCCAGCTCGTCACCGGAGGTCACGTCCGGGCGCACGGTCAGATCGCCGTTGGCGAGGGCCTCGACCGAGGTCTGCACCGAGCGGACCGTGCGGACGATCTGCCGGACGACGTAGAGCGCGAGCGCACCGGCGAGCGCGACCCCGATGGCGAGCGCCGTCCACAGCACGACGACCGCGGCCGAGGCGATGGAGTGCGCCTCGTCGGTGTCGGCCTGCCCGGCGGCCACCCGGCGCTCCTGCATCTCGTTGTACTGGTCCATGAGGACGTCCGACCGGTCCTGCAGCGGGCCGGTGATGACCCGGGTGGTGGTCGAGATGTCACCCGCGTCGGCGGCCGGCAGCAGCTGCGCGTCGGCGATCGCGTAGTAGTCCTCGACCGTGGCGCGGAACTCGTCGAAGGCCTCGCGGTTGACCGTCACGGCGGCGTAGGCGTCCAGCTGGCCGTCGATCGTGGTCCGGCGCTCGGCCAGGTCCGCCCGCAGCGCCTGCCGGGTCTGCGCGTCGGCCAGGGGGTAGGTGTTGTAGCGGGACCGGTCGCCCTGCCACGACCGCTGGATGTTGGCGAGCTCGGCGAGGGAGACGACGTTCCCGTTGATCCGGTCGGCGGCTGTGTTCAGGTTGCCGATCCGGGTGACCGCGATGACGGTCATCGAGACGGCGACGACGACCAGCACGGCGAGGGCGGCGCCGATCTTCAGCCCGACGGGCCGGCTGGCGAACCAGCCGGCCCGGCCGGCGCCTGGTGCGGTGGTGGCGGCGGACATGGCATTACTCCCGGGCGGTGGTGGTGAATGGCGCTCGGCTCGGGCTTCCTCGGCCGAAACGGTGCGCCCGTCCTTCTGACGCCAGGAAGGTAGAGCGCCACGGATGAGCGACGGGCGGAATTCCTACCGTGTCGCGGTGCGCGCCGGAGAATTGTCGGCAGACGCATTTTCCGTGTCGACTCGGCGACCGATTGATGCGCCCGGTCGGATCGGCGCGCATGCGCGGTGTGCACCGGGTGGGGCCGGGTCCAGGTGGCCGCGAGCGGAGCCGGCCGGCGAACGGCCGAGGGGCGGCGCCCGGCGAACCGGTCACCGCCCCTCGGGGGCTGCGGGGTGCACCCCCGCCCGCGGTCAGTAGCTGAACCGGCCCACCGTCGTCCGGAGGTCGGCGGCCATCCGGGACAGCTCGTCCACGGCCTGGCGGGTCTGGGTCAGCGACTGGGTGGTCGAGTCCGCCGCACCCGAGACGTTCGCGATGTTCGCGGCGATCTGACCGGCGCCGTCGGCGGCCTCCTGCACCGACCGGCTCATCTCGTTGGTCGTCGCCGTCTGCTCCTCCACCGCCGAGGCGATGGTGGTCTGCCGGTCGGAGATCTGCGCGACGATCTGGGAGATCTCCTCGATCGCCGAGACGGCCGCGGTGGTGTCGCCCTGGATGGCCAGCACCCGCTTGGCGATGTCCTCGGTGGCCTTCGCCGTCTCCTGCGCCAGCTCCTTGACCTCGTTCGCGACCACCGCGAAACCCTTCCCGGCCTCACCGGCGCGGGCGGCCTCGATCGTGGCGTTCAGCGCCAGCAGGTTGGTCTGCTCCGCGATGCTCGTGATCCGCGGCGACCGTCTGCACGTTGCGCGACACCTCGTCGGCCGCCCCGGCCACGACACCGGACTGCGCCGACGTCTCCTGCGCCGACGAGGAGATCTCCGCCGAGGAGGCGCTCAGCTCCTCGGAGGAGGCCGCCACCGCGTCCGCGGAAGCGACGACCGACGCCATCACCGTGCGCAGGCTCTCCTGGGCGGCGTCCAGGGCCGTGGCCATGGCACCGATCTCGTCGCTCTGCCGGATGCCGGTCTCCCGGGTGAGATCGCCTTCGGCGAGCCCCTGGACGACGTGCTGCACCTTCTGCAGGTTGCGCCGGATGCTGCGCGCCACCAGCCACCCGACGGTCAGCGCGATGGCGGAACCGATCGCCAGCAGGACGACGAGCAGCGTGCGCCCCTGGTCGTTGGTGGCGCTGACGTCCTCGGCCGCGGCCCTGGCCTCGACGATCTCCGAGTCGAGCAGCTGGGCGATCTCACCGGTCAGCTGGTCCATGAGCTGGGCCGACTGGGCGTACAGCGTGCCTGCTGCAGCGGCGTCACCCGCGCTGTAGGCCGCGCGCGTCTGGGCGTAGACCTCCGACCAGGCGTCGTAGGTGCCCAGGGCCTCCTGGGCGAGGCCCTCCTGCGCCGCGGTCGGAGCCGTCCGGAGGTACCCGGCGCCGGCCGCCGAGAACGCCTCGCCGGCCGCGACGGCGCCCTCCGCCCACGTCCGGGAGTTCTCGGGGCTGACGTTCGGCAGCAGCAGGGCCGTCTGGTTGAGCTGGAGCGTGAGGAGCTGCGCGCGCATCTCCTCGACCTGGACCAGCGCCTGGGTGCTCTCCCGGTAGCTCGCGTCGGCCTTGCCTGCCGCGTCGCCCAGGGAGACGGCGCCCACGGCGCCGACCGCGACGCCGGCGAGGACCGCCAGGGAGACAGAGCTGAGGATCTTGCCGGATACCGACATCCCGCCGGTCGCGCGCCGTGCGCTGAGTGCCACTGGTGTGTCCCGTTCTCGAGGTGGATTTCTGCGCACCCGGACGACCGGCCGGCGCAGTTTCTGGGTGGCAGGGTCGTCGACCCGGCTCCGGGGCAGAAGCTAGGGTCGCCGCCGCACCCTGTCGACCATTCCACGGCGTGTCGGAAAATGGTGCAGGACAACGATTCGGGTACGGAATTGACGTGTCGACAATGCATTCGCGGTCACCTCTGGCCCGCGTGTCGACATGGCCGCGGGAGCGGCAGGGGGCGCCCGGCCAGCAGGTCGGGCGCCCCCCGTCCAGAGGCTCACCCCGAGCCTGCGAGGGGTGAGGGGGACGGGGGTCCTTCTAGTAGCTGAACCGGCCCACGGTGGTGCGCAGGTCGGCCGCCATCCGGGACAGCTCGTCGACGGCGCTGCGGGTCTGGCTCAGCGCCTGGGTCGTCGTCCCGGCCGCCGTGGAGACGCTCGTGATGTTCTCGGCGATCTGGGTCGTGCCCCCCGCCGCCTCCTGCACCGAGCGCGACATCTCGCTGGTGGTCGCGGTCTGCTCCTCCACCGCACTGGCGATGGTGGTCTGCCGGTCGGAGATCTGCGCGACGATCTGGGAGATCTCCTCGATGGCGGCCACCGCGTCCGTGGTGTCGCCCTGGATGGCCAGCACCCGCTTGGCGATGTCCTCGGTTGCCTTCGCCGTCTCCTGCGCCAGCTCCTTGACCTCGTTGGCGACCACCGCGAAGCCCTTGCCGGCCTCCCCGGCCCGGGCGGCCTCGATGGTGGCGTTCAGCGCCAGCAGGTTGGTCTGCTCGGCGATCGAGGTGATGACCTTCACGACGTTGCCGATCTCCGCCGAGGACTCCCCCAGCTTCGCCACCGTCGCCGTCGTCGTCTCCGCCGCCGTCACCGCCCGCGCCGCCACCTCGCTGGCCTCGGCGGCGTTCTGCGAGATCTCCCGGATCGAGGCGCCCATCTGCTCGGCACCCGCCGCCACGGTCGCCACGCTGCGGGACACCTCGTCGGCCGCCGACGACACCACGCCGGACTGGGCGCTCGTCTCCTCGGCGGACGACGCGATCTGCGCCGAGGAGGCGCTCAGCTCCTCGGCCGACGCCGCCACGGCGCCGGCCGAGCCGACGATCTGCGCCACGGTCTCGGCCATGCCCCCCGCCGCGGTGTTCAGCGCCTCGGCCATCTGGCCCACCTCGTCGCGCCCGCGGACGGGGAGGCGGACGGTGAGGTCGTTCTCCGCCAGCCGCTGCAGCGCGCCCTGCACCTCGCGGATGCCGCGGACGATGCCGCGGGAGACCAGGAAGGCGAGGCCGGCACCCAGCAGCGCCGCGGCGAGCGCGACCAGCACCGACACGAGGCGGGTCTCGCTGCGGGCGTCGGCGACCGCCGCCTCCGTGACGGCGACACGGGTGTCCACGGACTCGACCAGCTCCACCATCGCCTGGTCGAGGACGTAGAACACGTCCCACTTCTCGCCGGTGGAGAGCGCGTCGCCCTCGTCGAGCCGGCCCTGCGCCCAGAGCTGGAAGATCTGCTCGTTGTAGTCGCTCATGACGGTCCAGTTCTGCTGGATGACGTCGAGGCTTGCCCGCGCGTCCGCGTCGAGCAGGCTCCGGTCGAGGTCGAACAGCGCCTCGAAGCCGGCGGCGCCGTCGCGGTAGGCAGCCACGTTGTCCCCGTCGGGCGCGGCCGCGGTGGCGCCACCCTCCACGCGAGCCTTCCAGGCGGTGATGTTCTGCCAGTTCGCGGCCCAGAGGAGGTCGTAGCGGGCCGCCTCCACGGCGCGCTGGGCGGCGACGGCGTCGCGGGCCTCGGCGTGCAGGTCGGCGACCCGCTGGGTCCCGCTGATGCCGGTGACCGTGGCGGCCACGATGCCCATGAGGAGGGCCGCGCTCACCGCGAAGATGCGCGTCCCGATCCCGCGATCGCGATACCAGTGCCGTCGTGCGGACATGTGGTGTCCCCGTTCTCGTGCGGGTGGGCCGGCGTGCCCCGCCCGTGCCTTCCGGAATGGTGCTCGTACACGGGGATGGTCGCCCGTCCCGAACCATTCCTTAGCGCTGAGAAACCCGTGTCGCAGACATCGCACGAAATAGCCGCGTCACCATTCCTCCGTCCGCCGACATGTCGACCGTGCAAAGCGAGAAAGAGGCGGGGGCACCCGACCGGGATGGCCGGGCACCCCCGCCTCGGGGATCCGCGGTGTGGTGCGTCAGTCAGTAGGTGAAGCGGCCGACGGTGGTGCGCAGGTCGGCGGCCATCCGGGACAGCTCGTCGACCGCCGTGCGGGTCTGGGTCAGCGCCTGCGTGGTCGAGTCCGCCGCCGTGGAG
>NZ_SSXB01000014.1:111360-124882 GCF_021698995.1 Blastococcus sp. KM273129
GACCTCCTCCGCGGCACCCGACACCACACCCGACTGCGCACTGGTCTCCTCGGCCGACGCCGAGATCTGCGCCGAGGAGGCGCTCAGCTCCTCCGACGAGGCCGCCACCGCGTCCGCCGAGGCCGCGACGGAGCCGAGGACCTCGCGCAGGTTGACCCGCGCGGTGTCGAGGGCAGCGGCCATCCGGCCGACCTCGTCGGCCGAGCGCACGCCCGTCGGCACGGTCATGTCGCCCTCCGCGAGGGCCTCGAGCGACCGCTTGACGCGCTCGACCGGGCGCGTGACCGAGCGCATGGTCAGCACGCTCAGACCGATGATGAGCAGGATGCCGGCGGCGGCCGCGACGATCGAGACGGTCGCAGCCTGCGCGAGGGCGTCGTCCAGGCGCCCCTGGGCGGCGTCGCTCTCCGCGGCCAGCACGTCCTTGGCCTCGCTGACGGCGCCGTCGGACAGGTCGTTGGCCGCCTGGATCTCCTCCCAGCGACCGCGCATCGCCGCCGGGTCGGCGACCGCGAGCTCCACCCAGGCGGTGATGGCGGTGGTGTAGGCCCCGAAGCTGTCGGCCAGGCCGGCCACCGAGTCGGCGGCACGCCCGGTCAGGGGCACGGTCGCCAGCTCGTCGAGCATGGCCTCGGGGGTGGCGATGTCCTCGGCGAGCTCGGCGAGCTGCGCCTCCGGGTCCACGCGGACGAGCGTCTTGAAGCCGTCCACCTTGAGCTCGCTGGCCCGGGTGTCGAGCTGCAGCACCAGCTTCTCCGCCGCGTTGAGGTGCGCCAGCTCGGTGTTCGCGTCGCGGACCGAGGCGTTGCCGACCAGCACCGCCGAGAGCAGGCCGGCGAAGGCGGTGACGACGACGGCGATCAGGATGCCGAACTTGGTGGCGAGGCGGCGGTCGGCGAACCACCCGGCACGCCGCCGGTCGACGGGGGAGGAGGGGGGAGCGTGCACGGGAGACCGTCCTGGGGGAGAGGAGACGCCGGTGTGGCGCTGGTCTCAGTGTGGTGACTCCACCGATCACCCCGGACCCGCTCCAAACGTTGCTGCGGGAATCGTGACGCAACCACCCGGTCAGCGTTGCGGGACGGGGGACAAGACGACACCACCGGACCGCTCACCGCCGCCGCCCCGTGCCATTTGTGCACATTTCGCCGGGTTGTCGACAGCGCAGCGGGGGGTGACCGGCCCACGGCGGTCCGGTCGGTCCGGGCCCCCGCCCGACACGGCGCCGGAGGAGCGGTCAGCCCAGCCGGTCGGCGAGCGCCCGGAGCAGGCCGACGACGGCCTCCGGCCCGGCCACGCGGTGCCGGGCCACCGTCTCGCCCTCACCCACCTTCACGGTCAGGTCCTCGGGCCCGAGCACCCGGAAGGCGTCCTCGTCGGTGACGTCGTCCCCGAGGTAGAGCGCCGCGGCGACGCCGAGTTCCTCGACCAGCCGCTGCACCGCCGCACCCTTGTGCGCGTCGGTCACCGCGACCTCGAGCACGTCCTTGCCCGGCTTCAACGTCAGTGACGGATCCACCGCCCGGCGGGCCTGCTCCAGCAGTTCCGCGGCCCGGGCCCGGTCGGCCACCTGCCGCACGTGGACGGCGACGCTGGCCGGCTTCACCTCGAGGCGGGCACCGGGCGTGCTCTCGACCAGCGGCGCCAGCACGCCGGCCAGCTCGTCCCGCCGCCCGGCGTCGGCGCCGGCGAGCGGGCCGTCGAACTCCGCCCCGTGGCTGCCGATCCAGCGGAAGTCCCCGGACATCCCGCTGGTGCGCCGGAGGTCGTCCAGCCCGCGGCCGCTGACCAGCGCGACGGTGACGCCGTCGGCGGCGGCCACCCGGGACAGCACCTCGGCGACCCCCGGCTGGGGCACGGCCGCGGACGGGTCGTCGACGAGCGGAGCCAGCACGCCGTCGTAGTCGCTCGCCACCAGGAGGGGCCGGCGGGCGGCGAACGCCGTCAGCGCCTCGTCGAGCCCCGCGGAGCTCACGCCTGCCCCCGCAGCGCCTCGAAGAAGGAGCTCGCCCAGTGGTCGAGGTCGTTGCGGAAGAGGTGCCGGCGCATGGTGCGCATCCGCTTGGCCGCCTCGTCCGGCTCGATGCGCAGCGCCCGCACCAGCTGGTTCTTGACGCTGGCGATGTCGTGCGGGTTGACCAGGAACGCCTGCCGCAGCTCGGCCGCGGCGCCGGCGAACTCCGACAGCACCAGGGCCCCGCGGAGGTCACCGCGCGCGGCGACGTACTCCTTGGCCACCAGGTTCATGCCGTCGCGGTAGGGCGTCACGAGCATGACGTCGGCGGCCCGGTAGAGCGCGGCGAGCTCCTCGCGCGGCATCGACTGGTTGAAGTAGTGGACGGCGGGGCCGGCGATGGAGCCGTAGACGCCGTTGATGTGGCCGACCTGCTGCTCGATGGTCTCGCGCATGTGCACGTAGTGCTCGACGCGCTCGCGGCTGGGCGTCGCCACCTGCACCAGCACGGTGTCCGGGGCCTCGAGGGCGCCGTCCTCCAGCAGCTCCTGGAACGCGTTGAGCCGGACGCTGATGCCCTTGGTGTAGTCGAGCCGGTCGACGCCCAGGATGATCTTGGCCGGGTTGCCCAGCTCGGCGCGGATCTCCTCGGCCCGGGCCCGCACGGCGGGGGAGGAGGCCAGCTCGTCGAAGGCCCGCACGTCGATGGAGATCGGGAATGCCTTGGCCACCACCGTGCGACCGTCGTACTCGATCTGGTCGCGCCGGCAGTGCAGGTCGTGCAGCCGGCGGGAGAGCTGGACGAAGTTCACCGCCGCGGACGGCCGCTGGAAGCCCACCAGGTCCGCGCCGAGCAGCCCCTCGACGATCGCCGACCGCCACGGGAGCTGGGTGAACAGCTCGTAGGGCGGGAACGGGATGTGCAGGAAGAAGCCGATCGTGAGGTCGGGGCGCTTCTGGCGCAGCATCGCCGGCACGAGCTGGAGCTGGTAGTCGTGCACCCAGACGATGGCACCCTCGGCGGCCACGGCGGCGGCGCGCTCGGCGAACCGCTTGTTGACCTGCACGTAGGTGTCCCACCAGTGCCGGTGGTACTCCGGCTTCTCCACCACGTCGTGGTAGAGCGGCCACAGCGAGGCGTTCGACATGCCCTCGTAGTAGCGGTCGACCTCCTCCTCGCTGAGCTCGACCGGGATCAGCGACATGCCCCCGGACTCGAACGGCTCGGGGGCCTCACCGGCAGAACCCGACCAGCCCACCCAGGCCCCGCCCCGCCCGGCGACGAACGGCTCCAGCGCGGTGACCAGCCCACCGGGGCTGCGCTGCCACCGCGTGCTGCCGTCGGGATCGGTCACCTGGTCGACCGGCAGCCGGTTGGCGACCACGACGACGGGGCTGTCCGCCCCGACCTTCTGATCCGCGTTGTCGGCCATACCGCCCCCGACCCTATCCAGCAGGTAGCGGCTCCGCTGGACGGGGCCGGTTCAGACCACCCGGCCGAGCAAGAACCCGCCCGCCGCGGCCACCAGCCCCAGCAGCACGGTCCCGGCCACGTAGGCGGCCGCGCGGCCGCGGGCGCGCCCCTCGACCAGGCGGACCACCTCGGTGCCGAACGTCGAGAACGTGGTGAGGGTGCCGCAGAGGCCGACGCCCACCAGCGCCGTCGCCCAGGCCGGGGCGGCGGCTGCGCCCAGGAGCAACCCGAGCACCGCGCTCCCGGCCACGTTGACCGCCAGCGTGCCCGCGACGCTGCCCGGTCCTCGTCGGCTCACCGCGATCCGCTCGGCCAGCAGGCGCAGCGGGGCCCCCACCAGGGCACCGACGACGACCAGCCACGGCGTCACCGGGAGCTCCCGGCGAGGGCACGGCCGGCCAGCGTCCCGGCAACGGCGGCCGCGATGCCCCCGAGCACCGAGGCCACGACGTAGGCGACGGCGGTGCCCGGGGCGCCGGCGTCGGCCAGCTGCACCACCTCCACCGCGAAGGTGGAGTACGTGGTGAACCCTCCGAGCACGCCCACGCCCAGGAACGGCCGGGCCCACGGGGAGCCGGGGGCGCGGGCCACGAGCACCGCCGTCAGCAGACCCAGGAGCAGGCAGCCGGTCAGGTTCACCGCGAGCGTCGCCCAGGGCAGGCCGGTGGGGGAGTGCGGGAACGCCTCGGCCAGCCCCCAGCGGGCGAGCGCGCCCAGCGCACCACCCAGCGCGGCCAGCAGGTAGGCCATGTGACCTGGCTCTCCTCCGGGATCGGACGTCGGGCAGCATGCCCCCGGGAGGGTCGCACGCACGCGGCCCGGAGCAGGGGAGGACGCCGTGGGACCGCTGGAGGGCGTGCGGGTCGTCGAGTTCGCCGGGCTGGGGCCGGGTCCGTTCTGCGGCATGCTGCTGGCCGACCTCGGGGCCGACGTCGTCCGCATCGACCGCAAGGGGAGCCGCGGGGGGCTGCTGGGCTCCCTGGGCGCGACGTCCCTGCTCGACCGCGGCAAGCGCTCGATCGCCCTCGACCTGAAGGACCCCGCCGACCTGGAGGTGGTCCGCGCGCTGGTACGGCGGGCCGACGTCCTGCTGGAGGGGTTCCGGCCGGGGGTGATGGAGCGGCTCGGGCTCGGGCCCGACGACCTGCTGGGGGAGAACCCCGCGCTCGTCTACGGCCGGATGACCGGCTGGGGGCAGACCGGTCCGCTCGCGCACAGCGCCGGCCACGACATCGGGTACATCGCGCTGACCGGCGCCCTGGGCGCCAGTGGGCGGCCCGACGAGGTGCCGGCCCCGCCGATGAACCTGCTCGGCGACTTCGGGGGCGGCGGGGTGTTCCTGGCCCTGGGCGCGCTGGCGGCGCTGGTCCGCGCGCGGGCGACGGGGGAGGGGCAGGTGGTGGACGCCGCGATCGTCGACGGCACCGCCGTCCTCACCACGATGATCCACGGGATGCTGGACGCCGGCGTGTGGACAGACCGGCGCGGCCGCAACCTCCTGGACACCGGCGCGCCGTTCTACGACGTCTACCGCTGCGCCGACGGGCAGTTCGTCGCCGTCGGCGCGCTGGAGGAGCAGTTCTACGCGGCGCTGCTGGAGGGACTCGGCCTGACCGGCGACGAGACGCTGCCGCGGCGGGAGGACCCGCGCCAGTGGCCGGCGCTGCGGGAGCGGTTCACGCAGGCGTTCGCCTCCCGCACCCGGGCCGAGTGGTGGTCGGTCTTCGAGGGCACCGACGCGTGCGTGGCGCCGGTCTGGTCGCTGGTGGAGGCGACGGAGGACCGGCACAACGTGGAGCGCGGGGTGTTCGTCGAGGTCGACGGCGTGCGGCAGCCCGACGTCGCCCCGCGGTTCTCGCGCACGCCCGGCGCCGTCGGCCGCGTGCCCCGACCGGGGCAGCACGGCGAGGAGATCCGCGCCGAGCTCGGGCTCTGACCGGCGCCGACCACCGGCCTGCACGCGGGGGCATAGGAAGCTCTACCCGCGTCGGCGGGCCCGATCGCGCAGGTAGGGCCTCCTGTGCCGCAGGTGGCCGCCTCGGCGGGTGGGGCCGGGTCGTCCCGCGGCGGCGGGTCCGGTGCCCGCGGGTGGACGGCGACCGTCATGATCGGACCCCGTGACGCGCGACGGGACACCTCCGGCCACCCGGAGGGGACCGCTGCGAGGCGGGGTCGCCCGCGCGGCGACGCTGCTCATCTCGCTCACCGCCGTCAGCCAGCTCCTCGGGTTCGTCCGGGACGCCGTCATCGCGGCCGTGTTCGGGGCCGGCGCGGAGCTCGACGCCTACCTCGTCGCCCAGGGCGTCATGAACCTGGTGCTGGCGCTGGTCGCCACGGCGCTGGCCCGGGCCGTGGTGCCCCCGGTGAGCCGGGCGGTGGCCGCGGGCGAGGGCGTGCGCGCCGATCGGACGGTGCGCACGGTGCTGACCATCGGCACGCTGGTGCTGGTCGCCGGGTCGGTGCTGGTGTTCGTCTCGGCCGAGCAGGTGGTCGCGGTGCTGGCCCCCGGCTTCGACGAACCGACCGCCGCGCTCACCGTCCGGCTCACCCGCATCGTGCTCGTCGCCGCCCTCTTCATCGCCGCCACCGACATCCTGGCGGCCGCCTGCCAGGCGCACGGCCGCTTCTTCGCCTCCGGGTTCCAGGGCGTCCCGTTCAACCTCGTGATGATCGGCGCCGCGCTCTGGGCCGGCGAGCGCTTCGGCATCGAGGCGCTGGCCACCGGCTTCGTCGTCGGCTCCGCGGTGCGCATGCTCGTCCAGTTCCCCGCCGTGCGTGCCGCGGGGATGCGGCTGCGGCCCCGCCTGGCGCTGCGCGACCCCGACGTCCGGGAGGTCCTCCGGCTCACCCCGCCGCTCCTGGTCGGCAGCGCGGTGCTCAACGTGAACACGCTCGTCGACCGCGCCGTCGGCTCCGCCCAGGGCGAGGGCGTCATCACCGCGCTCAGCCTGGGCTTCCGCGTCATCCACCTCGTCGACGCGCTGCTGGTCGCCACGGTCGTCGCCGCGCTGTACCCGGCCTTCAGCGCCGTCGGCGCCCCCGACCGGCGGGCCGACCTGCGCGCCCTCGTCGACCGCACGTCCCGGCTGCTCGTCGCGCTGCTGCTGCCCGTGGTCGCCGCGCTGGTCGTCCTGGCCCGGCCGATCGTGCAGTTCCTCTACGGAAGGGGGGACTTCGACCAGGCCGCGGTGACCGCCACCGCCACCGCGGTCGCCTTCTCGGCCGCGGCCGTGCTGGGCATCGCGCTGCGGTCCACCACCTCGCGGGCGAGCCTCGCGGTCGGCGACACCCGCACCCCCACCCTGGTGGCGCTCGCCGCGATGGTCGTCAACGTGGCCGGCGACCTCACCCTGGGCGTCGCCTACGGCATCCCCGGCCTCGCCGCCTCGACCAGCCTCTCCCTGGTGCTGGCCGCGGCGCTCGGGGTCGCCCTGCTGGGGCACCGGCACGGCGCCGTCACCCCCCGGACGCTGCTGGCCACCACCGCGCGCGGCTCCGTCGCGGCGGCCGCCGGCGGGCTCACCGCCGCCGCGGTCCTGGCGTGGGTCTGGGGGAGCGGGGCGACCGGCACGCTCACCGCGGCGGCGCAGATCGCCGTCGGGGCGTCGGTGGGGGCCGTCGTCTACGTCGCCGTCCTCGCCGTGCTGCGCGGCCCGGAACTGGCCGACCTGCGGGGCCTGGCCAGGCGCGGGGCACGCCGTCCGGCCCGCTGACCCGGCACCCCCTCCCGGGGCGGTGGGCACCGCCGGGTGCCGTAACACGGCCGGGACGCCATAAGGTTGTTCGATGCCTTCTTCCGGACGCGCGCTCGTGCTGACCTCGAGCCGCGACCGCGGTGCCCTCGCCGCCGTCCGGGCGCTGGACCGCTCGGGCTGGCACGTGGGGGTGGGTTCGCCGGACGCCGACGGCATGGTGGCCGCCTCCCGGTCCTGCCGGAAGACCCACGACGTCCCGCGGCCACCTCGGCGACTTCGTCGCGGCGGTGCAGGAGGCGGTCGCCCGCGGCGGCTACGACGTCGTCTTCGGCAGCGGTGACGACTGGATGGCGGCGCTCGCGCACTGCGCCGAGGCGGTGCCCACCGTGGTGGCCCACCCACCCGCCGACGTCGCCCTCGCCGCGCTGGACAAGGCCGGGCTCGCCGAGCGCGCCGCCGACGCCGGGCTGCCGGTCCCACGCACCTGCCTGGCGACCCCGGAGGCGCTGGACGGCTGGGCCGGCCCCGTCGTCGTGAAGTGCCGCGCCCACTGGCAGCCGGGCCTGCGCCGGCAGCTGCGCATCGAGGCCCGCCGCTACCCCGATGCCGACCGCGCCCGCGCCCGGGTGCGGCTGCTCGAGGAGGCCGGTCTCCAGGCCGTTCTCCAGGAGCCGGTCGACGGCGAGATGGAGGCCCTGATCGGGCTCGTGCACGACGGCCGGCTGCTCGGCCGGGTGCAGCAGCGCGCCCTGCGGCTGTGGCCGACCCCGAGCGGGGTCACCAGCCGGGCGGTCACCGTGCCGGTGGAGGAGGAACTGGCCCGGGCCAGCACCCGGCTGCTGGCCGGCCTGGGCTGGTCAGGCCTGGTGCAGCTGCAGTTCCTGCGCGACGACGACGGCGCGCTGCGGCTCATCGACCTCAACGGCCGCTTCTTCGGCTCGATGGCCCTGGCCGCCGCCGCCGGCCCGAACCTCCCGGACGCCTGGGCCCGCCAGGCGCTCGGGCTGCCCCTGCCGCCCCTCGCCGACGGCAGCACCGGGGTGCGCTACCTCTGGACGGCGGGGGACCTGCGCCGGGCCACCGTCGAGCGCCGCGGCGGCGTGCTCGCCGACTGCGCCTCGGTGCTGCGCTGGTTCCCCGGTGCGGTCACCAGCGTGTGGGACCGCCGCGACCCCGGCCCCACCCTCGCCCTCACCGCCGAGCGGGTGGGGCGCCGGCCCTGACCGGCGTCAGGTGCGCCGCTGCGTCTCCGGGAACAGCAGGTCGACGAAGCGCTCGGCGGTCGGCTGGGGCTCGTGGTTGGCCAGCCCCGGCCGCTCGTTGGCCTCGATGAAGACGTAGTCGGGGCCGGCGACGTCGGGCACGAGGAAGTCGATCCCGGTCACCGGGATGTCCAGCGCCGTGGCGGCCCGCACCGCGGCGGCGGCGACCTCCGGGTGCAGCCGGTCGGTGACGTCCTCGATCGTGCCGCCGGTGTGCAGGTTCGCCGTGCGGCGCACCTGGATCCGCTCGCCGTTGGGCGGGACGTCGTCCATCGAGTAGCCGGCGTCGGCCACCACCTCGGCCGTGGTGCCGTCCAGGGGGATGCGGGACTCCCCGCCGGTGGCCCGCTCCCGGCGGCGGCTCGTGGACCGCACCAGGTCGGTGACCGAGTTCCGGCCGTCGCCGACCACCTCGGCCGGCCGCCGCACCGCAGCCGCGACGACCGCCCGGTCGATGACCACCACCCGGAGGTCCTGACCGGGGACGAGCTCCTCCACAAGCACGTCCGGGCAGAAGGCGAGCGCGTGGTCGACCGCGCGGGCCAGCCCGTCCTCGTCGCGCACGCCGACGGTGATGCCGCGCCCCTGCTCGCCGCGGGCCGGCTTGACCACCACCTGCCCGACGTCGCGCAGCAGCGCCGCGGCCTCGTCGAGCTGCCCCTCGCAGGCCAGCGCGCCGCGGGCCACGCGGACACCGGCCCGCTCCATGATCCGGCGGGTGACCCGCTTG
This sequence comes from Blastococcus sp. KM273129, assembly GCF_021698995.1. NCBI lineage: Bacteria > Bacillati > Actinomycetota > Actinomycetes > Geodermatophilales > Geodermatophilaceae > Blastococcus > Blastococcus sp. KM273129. The sequence goes on from NZ_SSXB01000014.1 coordinate 120,476, forward strand.
TCGTCGCAGCGGCTCATCGCCACCGCGGTGGTGAACTCCGACAGCGACTCGCGGGTGACCACCGTCCGGCCGCCGAGCGACAGCCGCATCTCCCCCCACTCGGGGTCGGTGACCTCGACGCGGACGCCGCGGCGCAGCGCCTCCTCGGCGATGATCAGGGCGTAGGGGTTGAGCCGCTCCAGGCCCGGCGGGCGGGCGGCGAACAGCGGCGTGTTGATCGGGTTCTTCCGCTTCACGCAGACCGCCGAGACCCGGCTGAAGCCGAGCTTGCGGTACAGCTTGATGGCGCCCTCGTTGTCGTGCATGACCGAGAGGTCCAGGTAGGAGCGCCCGCGGCCGACGTAGCGCTCGGCGAGCACCCGCACCAGCGCCTCACCGACACCGGGCGGGGCGTCCTGGTTGTGCACGGCCAGGCACCAGAGGCTGGTGCCGCCCTCGGGGTCGTCGAAGGCCAGCCCGTGGTCCACGCCGGTCACCGTGCCCACGATCTTCCCGGTGCGGGTGTCCTCGGCGACGAGGTACGTGAAGCAGCGGGTGCGGTGGTTGTCCCACATGACGTCGGCGTCCCCGACGACCATCCCGTTGAGCGCGTAGATGTCGTTGATCGCCTCCATCTCCGCCCGCGAGGTGACCGTCCGGACGAACACCCCGCGGATGAGGTCGTGGCGCGGCCGGTACCGGTGCAGGTCGAGCCGGAAGGTGTAGCTGGGGTCGATGAACAGCTCGTCGGGCGCCAGCCCCACCAGCACGTGCGGGTCGCGCGGGTAGATGCAGATGTCCCGCTCGCCGGTCTCCTCCGCCCGCAGCGCGGTGACGATGCCACGCAGGTCGGCGAAGGTCTGGCCGAACACCAGCCGGCCCCAGCCGAGGTCGAGGACGACGTCGGAGGCCATGCCCTTGAGCTGGTGCTCCGACGGCTTCTTCCACGACCGGCTGGTGATCGCCGGGGTGGTGGTCACCGCCGTGCGGCGGCGGTGACCGGCGAGCCGGGGTGCCATCGCCACCGCCTCAGACCGCGTTGGTCTGCAGCCACAGCTCGAGCAGCCCCAGCTGCCAGAGCTTGTTCCCGCGCAGCGGCGTCAGCTCGCCGTTGGGGTCGGAGAGGAGCTCGCGGACGTACTCCGGCCGGAACATCCCGCGGTCGGCCGCCGCCTCGCTGGAGAGCGCGTCCTTGACCAGGTCGAGGACCTTGCCCTGCAGGTGGGTGATCGCCGGCACCGGGAAGTAGCCCTTGGGCCGGTCGATGACCTCCGGCGGGATGATGCGGCGCCCGATGGCCTTGAGGATCCCCTTGCCCCCGTCGGCGAGCTTGAGCTCGGGCGGGCACATCGCCGCGAGCTCGACCAGGTCGTGGTCCAGGAAGGGCACGCGGGCCTCCAGGCCCCAGGCCATCGACATGTTGTCCACCCGCTTGACCGGGTCGTCGACGAGCATGACCTCGCTGTCCAGGCGCAGCGCGGCGTCGACCGCCGTCTCCGCGCCGGCCGCGGACATGTGCCGGCGGACGAACTCCAGGCTCGGGTCCTCGCCGAGGGCGTAGCGGTCGGAGACGACGGAGCGCATCTGGGCGTGGTCGCGGTCGAAGAACGCCCGCGCGTAGGTCTGCACCGCCTCCTCGCGGCCGACGCCGGCCAGCGGCGGGTACCAGTGGTAGCCGGCGAAGACCTCGTCGGCGCCCTGGCCGGACTGCACCACCTTGATGGACTGGGACACCCGCTCGGAGAGCAGGTCGAAGGCGACGACGTCGTGGCTCACCATCGGCTCGGCCATGGCGCCGATCGCGTGCCCGAGCGCGCCGGCGAGCTCGTCGGAGGCCACCCGGATACGGTGGTGGTTCGTGCCGAACCGCTCCGCGATGACGTCGGAGTAGACGAACTCGTCGCCCTCCCGGCCGCCGACGGACTCGAAGCCGATGGAGTACGTGGCCAGGCCGGCCTGCCCCTCCTGGGCGAGCAGCCCGACGATCAGGCTGGAGTCCAGGCCGCCGGAGAGGAGCACGCCGACCGGGGTGTCCGCGACCAGCCGGCGGCGGACGGCGACGCGCAGCGCGTCCTCGATCGCGTCCTCCCAGTCGCGGGCGCTCCAGCCCGCGTGCTCGGGACGTCGCTCGTAGCGCGCTTCCCAGTACCGCTGCTCGGTGCTCGTGCCGTCGGCCTCGATGACGCGGACGGTGGCCGGGGGCAGCTTGCGGACGCCGTTGAGGATCGTGCGCGGGGCCGGGACGACGGCGTGCCAGGACAGGTAGTGGTGCAGCGCGACCGGGTCGATGGAGGTGTCGACGTCGCCGGCCCGCAGCAGGGCCGGCAGCGTGGAGGCGAACCGCAGCCGCTTGCCCGGCGTCTCGGAGAGGTAGAGGGGCTTGATGCCCAGCCGGTCGCGGGCCATGACCACCCGACCGGTGTCCCGCTCGGCGATGACGAAGGCGAACATGCCGTGCAGGTGCGAGACGACGTCGGTGCCCCAGTGGTGGTAGCCCTTGAGGATCACCTCGGTGTCGCTGTGCGAGAAGAAGCGGTACCCGTGGCCCTCCAGCTCGGCCCGCAGCTCCTGGTAGTCGTAGATGCAGCCGTTGAAGACCGCGGTCAGCCCGAGCTCGTTGTCCACCATCGGCTGGGAGCCGCAGGTGGAGAGGTCGATCACCGAGAGCCGGCGGTGCCCGAAGGCCACCCGCCCGTTGCTCCAGGATCCCTGCCCGTCCGGGCCGCGGGGGATCAGGGCCTCGACCATGCGGGCTACCGCGGTCGTGTCGGCCGTGGTCCCGTCGAACGTGATCTCGCCGCAGAGGCCGCACATGCACAACGATCTAACTCCTGCGGCGCCCGGCCTGCAGGGTGGGGTCACCCCGAGGGGGCCGATCGTGGCCCACCTCACGCCTGTTCCACGTGGAACGCGCGGAGCCCGGGACCGGCGTCCTCCCTCACCGCGGTGCGTCCTCCCTCACCGCCCGCCGTGAGGGAGGACGCGCGACGATCAGGTCAGGTGGTCGTCGCGGCCACCGCGGGGCGGTCAGCCGGCGGTGAGGGCCTCCACCGCGGCGACGGCGTCGACCAGGCCGGCGCCCTTGTCGAACGAGGTCGCGTACCCGCCCACGGTCTCGTAGGCCGCACCGTCGGCGAAGCGGTGCGCGGTGCTCTTCAGCGCCGCCTCGATCTCCGCCGGGGTCGCCGTCGGGTCGGCCTGGAACAGCTGGGCGACGATGCCGGCCACGTGCGGGGCGGCCATGGACGTCCCGCTGATGGTGTTGAAGGTGCCGAGGTCGAGCAGGCCCGGGCCGTTGCGGAAGTCCAGCCCCGTGGCGCAGATGGGCAGGTAGGGCCGGCAGGCCGCGGTGATGCTCTCCCCGGGCGCGGAGAGGTCCGGCCAGGTCGAGGGGTCGGCCGCCGCGCCGCGCGAGGAGTAGTCGCTGACGACGCCGTCCCGCGTGCCGGTGTCCCGGTCGTAGGAGGAGGCCACGGACAGGATGCCGCCGGTCGGGTCCTGACCGGGCGGGTTGGTGAGCGAGGCCGAGCCGTCACCGCCGTCGTTGCCGGCCGCCCACACGGTGACGACGCCCTCGGCGGCCAGCGCCCGCTGCAGCTTCACCGTGGCCGAGTCCGGGTCGAACTCCCCGCCGCCGGAGGGGCCGTAGCTGTTGTTGGTCACCTTGATCGGCGGGCAGACGTCGGCGGGCACCCCCGCACCGCACGGCGCCTCGTGGTTCTCGAGCACCCAGTTCAGCGCCGAGTCCGCACCGACGATGAGCAGCACCGCCCCTGTCGAGATGGAGACCAGGCTCGCGCCCGGCGCGGCGCCCTGCACCTGCCCGCCGTCGGCCAGCGTCGTCGGCCGGCCGGCCACGATGCCGCTCACGTGCGTGCCGTGGCCGCCCACGGAGAGGGTGTCGGTGTCCGCCACCGACGGGACCCGGACGACGCAGTCGGGCGTCGTCGTGGTCTCCACGAGGCAGAGGCTCTTGAGGTTGGCGACGACGGCGCTGCCGCCACCGGGCTCGCGGAAGGAGGGGTGGTTCGGGTCGACCCCGGAGTCGATCACCGCGACCGAGACCCCGCTGCCGTCCAGCGGCAGCCCGTTCGCGCCGGTCAGCGTGGCCGCGGCCTCGGCGCCGCGGGTGGCGAGGTTCGACGTCTCCTGGGCGAACTCGATGGGCGTGTTGCCCTCGAGGTAGGTGACGCCGGGCTCGGTTCGCGCGGCCTCGACCTGCCCGGCGGTCCCGGAGGCGACCACCACCCCGATGCGCTCGTACTCGGTGACGGTGCGCATGCCGGTCGCGGCGACGGCGGCGCGCGCGGCGGCGACGTCGGTGCCGTGCACCAGGACCGTCGTCGGGACGGCCGCGCCGAACCCGGCGAGCTGGTCGGCCAGGAAGTCCTGCACCGGCGCGGGCGGGGGAGCAGCGGGGGCCGCGTG
>NZ_SSXB01000131.1:0-6685 GCF_021698995.1 Blastococcus sp. KM273129
CGCCGGCACCTGGTGGTGGTCCCCCGAGATGCACGCGTTGATCGGCCCGGAGGCGGCGCCCTGCACCGAGGCGCTGCTCCGGGTCCAGCACCCCGCGGACGCCGCCCGGCTGCTCGCCGCCCTCTCCGCCTGCGGCAGCGGGCAGCCGTTCGCAGTCGAGACGCACGTGCACCACCCGGACCGGCCCGCGCGACCGGTGCTGCTGGTCGGCGAACCCGCCGGGGACGGGGCCGGGGGCGTGCGGGCGGTCGAGGGGTTCTGCGTCGACCTCACCGCCGCCCGGGCCCAGGCACCCGACCCGACCGGGGCGGCGGCGCTGCGAGCGGAGGTCGACCAGTTGCGGACGGCCATGGCCAGCCGGGCGGTCATCGAGCAGGCCAAGGGCATCCTCATGCTGCTCACCGGCTGCACCGAGCAGCCCGCGTTCGACCTGCTGTCGCACATCTCCAGCCACACCCACCGGAAGGTGCGCGACGTCGCGCAGGCGATCACCGCCTCGGCCGCGGGGCACGGCGTCCTCCCCGAGGACGTGAGCACGATCCTGCGCGACGCCTGCCCCCCGCGGTAGCCGCCGGCCGGCCCCTCCCCCCGCCCGCCGGAGCCGCCGCCCGGCCACCGGGTGCGGTCCGGCAGGATCGGGGCTGCCCGCGGTGTCCGGGGGCGCGGCCCGGAGCCGCCGAGGAGGGAGCCTGCGATGTTCTACGTCCTGGCCCGGTTCGTGCTGCGCCCGCTGTTCCTCGCGCTCTGCCGGCCGCACATCACCGGGCGCGAGAACGTGCCGCTCGACCGCCCGGTGATCCTGGCCAGCAACCACCTGTCCTTCATCGACAGCATCGCCATCCCGCTGGCCGCGCCGCGCCGGGTCGCCTACCTGGCGAAGGCCGAGTACTTCACCGGCCGCGGGATCGGCGGCTGGCTCACCCGCACGCTGTTCACCGCGCTGGGCGCCCACCCGGTCGAGCGGGAGACCCACCGGGCCGCGCAGGCGGCGCTGGACACCGCCCTGGGCATCCTGCGCGAGGGCACCGCGTTCGGCCTCTACCCCGAGGGCACCCGTTCCCGGGACGGCCGGCTGGCCCGCGGCAAGACCGGTGTCGCGTGGCTGGCGCTCACCGCCGACTGCCCCGTCGTCCCGGTCGCCGTGCGCGGCACGGACCGGGTCCAGCCGGTCGGGGCGCGGTGGCCGCGACCGCACCGCATCGCGATCACCTTCGGCGAGCCGCTGACCTTCCCCGAGCACCGCGGGCAGGCCGACCGCAACCGCGCCCGCCGCGAGGTGACCGACCGGATCATGCTGGCGATCGCCGACCTCTCCGGGCAGGAGAAGGCCGGCTGGGACGTCCCGCGCGAGGCGGTGTGAGCGGGGCGCTGCTCGTCGCCGGCACCACCTCGGACGCCGGCAAGTCGGTGGTCACGGCCGGCATCTGCCGGTGGCTGGTGCGCCAGGGCGTCTCGGTGGCCCCGTTCAAGGCGCAGAACATGAGCAACAACTCGGTGGTCGCCCCCGACGGCGCCGAGATCGGCCGCGCCCAGGTGATGCAGGCCGCGGCGGCGCGGGTCGAGCCGGAGGCGGCCATGAACCCCGTGCTGCTCAAGCCCGGCGGGGACGACTCCAGCCAGGTCGTCGTCCTGGGCCGGCCGGTCGCCGACGTCACCGCCCTCTCCTACCGGCCCATGAAGGCCGCGCTGCTGGAGCAGGTGCTCAGCAGCCTCGCGGACCTGCGCGCCCGGTTCGACGTCGTCGTCTGCGAGGGCGCGGGCTCGCCGACGGAGATCAACCTGCGGGCCGACGACATCGCCAACATGGGGCTGGCCACCGCGGCCGACCTGCCGGTCGTGGTCGTCGGTGACATCGACCGGGGCGGGGTCTTCGCCGCACTGCACGGCACCGTCGCGCTCATGCCGCCGGCCGACCAGCGGCTGGTCGCCGGGTTCCTGGTCAACAAGTTCCGCGGGGACGTGCGGCTGCTGCGCCCGGGGCTCGACCAGCTGACCGCGCTCACCGGCCGCCCGGTGCTCGGCGTCCTGCCCTGGCTCGGTGGGCTGGAGCTGGACGTCGAGGACTCGCTCGACGTGCCCGTGGCCGCCTCGGGGACCCCACCGGTCGGCGACGACGTCCTGCGCGTCTCGGTGGCGCGGCTGCCCCGGCTGTCCAACTTCACGGACCTGGACGCGCTCGCCGTCGAGCCGGGGGTGCTGGTGCGCTACGCCACCCGCCCGGAGGAGCTCGCGGACGCCGACCTGGTCGTGCTGCCCGGCAGCCGGGCCACCGTCGCGGACCTGGCGTGGCTGCGCGCCACCGGCCTCGCCGACGCGGTGCTGCGGCGGGCGGCGGAGGGGACGCCCGTGCTCGGCATCTGCGGCGGCCACCAGATGCTCGCCCGCACGATCACCGACGAGGTCGAGTCGCGGGCGGGGACGGTGGACGGGCTGGCGCTGCTGCCCGCCGACGTGCGGTTCGCCCGGGAGAAGACGCTCGCCCGCCCGGTGGGCCGCGCCCTGGGCGAGACGGTGCACGGCTACGAGATCCACCACGGCGTCGTGACGGTGGACGGCGACGCCGAGCCGTTCCTGGACGGCGCGCGCGCGGGCGCGGTGTTCGGGACGACGTGGCACGGCGCGCTGGAGAACGACGGCTTCCGCCGGGCCTTCCTCGCCGAGGTCGCCCGGATCACCGGCCGCCGGTTCGTGCCGGCACCCGCGACGGAGTTCGCGGCGGTGCGCGAGGCCCGGCTGGACCGCCTGGGCGACCTGGTCGCCGAGCACGCCGACACCGACGCGCTGTGGCGGCTGGTCGAGCAGGGCCCGCCCGCGGGCCTGCCGCTGCTGCCGCCGGGCTCGGGCTTCAGCCCCCGGTGAGCCGCGCCCGCACGTCCTCCGGCCACGGGGCGGAGCGGCCGTCGGCGACGCAGACGTAGGTGTTGCGGACGACGCAGCAGACCCGCTCGCCGACACGCACGGTGAACCGCACCGTCACGCTGGTGCGCCCCACCTTCTCCGTCCCGGCGTCCACGGCGACGACGTCGCCCCAGCGGGCGGACGACGTCCACTCCAGCGAGCTGGCCTTGACCACCGGGTCCACGCCGCGGGCGACCAGGTCGTCCCAGGCGAGCCCGAGCGACGCCCACCACCCGTTGGACGCCTCGTCGGCCCAGGTCAGGTAGTGGGCGTTGAAGACGACGCCCTGCTGGTCGCACTCGACGTATCGGACGGGGGAACTCCACACCTGCGGCACGGAGCGCCACGCTAGCCGCGCCACCGTCTACGGTCGTCGCGTGCCCACCGTCCCGCTGCCCCCGCCGCCCACCGACGACCCGGTGCTGGCCGGCTACCGGACGCCGGGCGGCCTGGTGCTGGACAAGGTGATCGACCACCTCGACGCCCACTGCCGGGAGTTCATCGCCCACTCCCCGTTCGCGACGCTGGCCACCGCCGACGCCGAGGGCTGGCCCGACGTCTCACCGCGCGGCGGCGACCCGGGCTTCGTGCACGTGCTGGACGCGCACCGGCTGGCGCTCCCCGACCGGCCGGGCAACAACCGCGTCGACAGCCTGCGCAACGCGGCCGCCAACCCCCGCGCCGCGCTGATGTTCCTGGTGCCCGGCGTCGAGCAGACGCTGCGGGTCTACGGCACGGCGGCGCTGGTCGCCCCCGAGGAGCTGCCGCTGGACCTCACCGAATTCGGCCGCGCGCCGCTGTCGGTGCTGGTGCTCGAGGTGCGGCGGGCGTACTTCCAGTGCCCGAAGTCGGTCATGCGCTCGGGCCTGTGGGACCCGGCGAAGCGGGTGGACCCGAAGGCGCTGACGCCGTTCGGCCGGGTGATCAAGGACCACTGCGCACTGGCGGAGGACCTGCCCGACGACGCCACGATCCGCGCGGAGCTCGCCGAGGAGCTCTAGGAGGACCCTGCCCTCCTCCCCGCTCGCACGCTCGCGGCGAGCCGCTGGACGAGGCCTCGGGCCTAGCCTGCGGCCATGGCGTTCGACGTCCAGGTCACGGTCGATTCCTCGGCACCGCACGACCTCGCCGACTGGTGGGCCCAGGCGCTGGGCTGGCAGGTGGAGGCCCAGGACGAGGCCTTCATCCGCCGGATGGTGGATGAAGGCGCGGCCACCGCGGACGACACCACCACCCACCGGGGCGCGCTGGTCTGGAAGGTCGGTGCGGCGATCAGGTCACCCGACCCGGGCCGGCCGCGGGTGCTGTTCCAGCTCGTCCCCGAGCCCAAGACGGTCAAGAACCGGCTGCACCTCGACGTGGCGGCCGGGCCGGACCGGGTCGAGGCCGAGGTGGCCCGGCTGGTCGGCCTGGGCGCCCGCGAGCTGTGGCGGGGTCGGCAGGGGCCGTTCGCGTGGGTGACGCTCGCCGACCCGGAGGGCAACGAGTTCTGCGTGACCTGAGGCCGCCTACCCGGCGCGCAGGTCCCGGGCGAGCCTCCGGTCGGCGACGGCCCGCTCGGCCATCGCGCGGACCCGCAGCCGGCGGCGTCTGCGGCTCGAGCCGAGGTAGCGCGCGTCCTCGACCAGCTGGAAGGCCGCGAGCACGCTCGCCTGGACCTCGCGGGCACGCGGCACTGCTGGGCGCGCCGGTTCGGCCGAAGTCATGAGACCCCCTTCTCCCGGGGGACGCCGGCACGCTCCCCGCGGCCCCATGGTTGCCCCGCATCCCCGCGGCCAACCCCCACGGTGACGATTTGGTGCCCATGGGTCACGTGGGACGAGCGGTGACGGTCCCGTGTCCCGGGCTCGCCACGCGCCCGTCGCGGCCGCTCCGTACGGTGCGACGCATGGCTCCTCTCGGGCGGCTCGGCCGGACGGCGGCGCGCACCGCCGGGCGCGTGCTGCAGCACCTGCTGCGCGCCCCGGCTCCCGGGGGCCCCCGGCCGCGGCCGGCCGGTGCGCCCGACGTGGCCTACCGGCCGCGCGACGACGGGCGCCCCGACCCCGGCGAGATCGTCTGGGCGTGGGTGCCGTTCGAGGAGGACGACGGCCGCGGCAAGGACCGGCCGGTGCTGGTCATCGGCCGGCGGGGCGGCGACCTCCTGGGGTTGATGCTCACCAGCCGCGACCACGACCGGGACGCCGCCGACGAGGCCCGCCACGGCCGGGTGTGGACCGACATCGGCAGCGGCGCCTGGGACCCGCGGGGACGGCCCAGCGAGGTGCGGCTGGACCGGCTGCTGGTGCTGGACCCGGCGACGGTCCGCCGGGAGGGCGCTGCGCTGGACCGCGCCCGCTTCGAGCGCGTCGTGGGCGAGGCCCGGCGCGTGCAGGGCTGGTGACGCGGCGTCAGTCCGCGACCGACTCGTCCCGGGCGGGCCGCCGCACCGGCGGCCGCAGGTTGTAGACGCCGACGCCGTCGGCGAGCGGCTCCAGGTCGTAGCGGTGCACGACCTTCGGCCCGCCGTGGAGGTGGACGTGGGTGACGGTCGGCAGCGGGTCGCCGTGCCGCGCCTCGCGGATCTGCACGCGCCCGTCGAGCGGGCCGCCGACGAACAGCAGCACCGCGTCGTCGGGGCCCGGCCCCGTGGTGGCCGCGTTCTCCTCGGACAGCTCCGGTCTCCTCCCGCTCGTGCGCCGGTCCACGAGGGTAGGCGCGTCCGGCCCGCCCGTCAGGTGCCCGGGGGCGCCCGGCGGAGCCGGCGGGCCACCAGCGGCGCGCTGAGCAGCATCACGAACAGCCGCAGCACCTGGACGGCGAGGACGAAGGTGGTGTCGGCCCCGGAGTCGCGGGCGGTGGCCAGCACCGCGTACAGGCCGCCGGGTGTCGTCGCCAGGTACCCCTCGAGAGCGCTGGCACCCGTGGCCGCGGCCAGCAGCCCACCCAGGCCGGCGCACGCCAGCACGAGGACGAGCACGACCGCCAGCGCCAGCGGCAGGGCCCGGCCGATGGCCCGCAGGCTGCCCCGGGTGAAGCTGACACCCACCTGCAGGCCGATCACGAGGAACGCCGCGCTCTCCACCAGGGGCGGCACCCCGGCGCCGCCGGCGAGGCCGGTCAGGTCCGCGACCGCCGCGGCGACGAGCGGGCCCAGCAGCGCGGCGACGGGCACCCGGAGCAGCCGCCCGGCGACCAGCCCGACGAGCGCGCAGGTCGCGGTGAACACCAGCCCGGCCGGCCAGCCCGGTCCACCGGCGTCCTCGGGGACGAGCCCGGCGCCCGCGGTGGCCCCGTAGGCGGTGGTGGCGACCACCGGCATCAGCAGGACGATGAGCAGCACCCGCAGGTACTGGAGCACCGCGACGACCCGCTCGTCGGCGCCCAGCTCCCGGGCCATCACCACGATCCCCGAGGCGCCCCCCGCGATCATGGCGAAGGCGCCGGTCACCGGGGTGATGCCCGGCTGCAGCCGCAGGGCGAGCCCGGCCAGCAGGCTGAGCAGGAGCGTCGCGACGGTCACCAGGAGCACCGGCAGCCAGTCGGCGGCCACCGCGCGCAGCGTGCCGACGTCGACCAGCACACCCATGGAGACGCCGATGACGGCCTGCCCGGCGGTGCCGAGCCGTTCGGGCACCCGCGCCGGCGTGCGGACCGCCAGCGCGCGGGCGAGCCCGGCGAGCAGGCCGCCGAACAGGGCGGGCGAGGGCAGGCCGGCGAGCCCGAGCAGCAGCCCGAGACCGACGGCACCGGCGACGACGACGGCCGCGTCGAGCAGCACCCCGCCCCACCGGCCCCGCATCCGTCC
>NZ_SSXB01000132.1:0-6486 GCF_021698995.1 Blastococcus sp. KM273129
CCCGCGCACCGTGATCAGCGACCGGGACGGGGGGTCGCGCGGCACGTACGGTGGAGCGGTGACGGAGGCGACACGGTCCGCCGACGGGACGGCCGACGCGTCGGTCGACGTCGCCGCGGAGGGCGCACGCATCGCGGCCTCGATCGGCCGCGTCGTCCAGGGCAAGGACCACGTCGTCCGGCTGGCGCTGGTCGTGCTGCTGGCCGAGGGCCACCTGCTCATCGAGGACGTGCCCGGGGTCGGCAAGACGACGCTGGCCAAGGCGCTGGCCGGGTCGATCGACGCGAGCGTGCGGCGGATCCAGTTCACGCCCGACCTGCTGCCCAGCGACGTCACGGGCGTGGCCGTCTACGACCAGGAGACGCGGGCGTTCGAGTTCAAGCCCGGCGCGATCTTCGCCAACGTCGTCGTCGCCGACGAGATCAACCGGGCATCCCCCAAGACCCAGTCGGCGCTGCTCGAGTGCATGGAGGAGCGCCAGGTCACCGTCGACGGCGTCAGCTACGAGCTGGCCCGGCCCTTCCTCGTCATGGCCACCCAGAACCCGCTGGAGATGGAGGGCACCTACCCCCTGCCCGAGGCCCAGCGGGACCGCTTCACCGCCCGGGTGTCGATGGGTTACCCCGACCCGGCGGCGGAGCTGGCGATGCTGGACGACCGCTCGACCATCGACCCGCTCACCGCCCTGCGCCCGGTGGCCGACGCCGCCCTCGTGCGGTCCCTGGTGGCGGCCGTGGGGCAGGTGCACGTGGCCGAGGCGGTCCGCCGGTACGTCGTCTCCCTCGTGGAGGCCACCCGCCGCTCGCCGGAGCTCCGGCTGGGCGCCTCGCCCCGCGCGGGCCTGCAGCTGCTGCGCGCCGCCCGCGCCTCCGCCGCCCTCGACGGCCGCGACCACGTGCTGCCCGACGACGTCCAGGCGCTCGCCGTGCCGGTGCTGGCCCACCGGCTGCTGCTCGCCGGCGAGGCGGTGGTGGCCCGGCGCAGCGCCGAGCAGGTCGTGGCCTCGCTGGTGTCCTCCGTCCCGGTCTCCCGCAGGCGCTGAGGGTGGTCGGCGGTCCGGCCCGGGCCCGGGGCGCCCTCACGTCCCGCGGCCGCGCCCTCCTCGCCGGCGGCGTCGCCCTCGGGCTGGTGGGTGCCGTGCTCGGGGAGCGGGCGCTGGTCCAGCTCGCCGCCTTCGTGCTCGTCCTGCCGCTGCTCGCCGGCGTGACCGTGGCGCGGGGGCGCTTCCGGGTCACCACCCGGCGCGCCGTCACCCCGCAGCGGGTGCCGCGCGGCGCCCAGGCCGACGTCGAGCTGCGGCTGCAGAACGTCGACGCGCGCCGCGGCGGCCTGTGGCTGCTCACCGAGCAGCTGCCCGCGACCCTGGGCCGCCCGCACCGCTTCACCGTGGCCGGGCTCGCCCCCGGCGCGACGACCACCGTCCGGTACCGGGTGTCCGGGCGGCACCGCGGCCGCTACCAGCTGGGACCGCTCCGGCTGCGGGTCCTGGACCCCTTCGGCCTGGTCGAGCGGACCGCCGCCGGGTCGGACACCGCGCCGCTGGTCGTGGTGCCCCGCGTCCGCCCGCTGCGGCGCGGGGGCCCCGGCGGGGGCAGCGGCGGGGGCGACGGCGCGCACCGCGCGTTCGCCGTCCACGGGGACGACGACGTGAGCATCCGCGAGTACCGGCGCGGGGACGACATGCGCAAGGTGCACTGGCGGGCCAGCGCGCGCACCGGCGACCTGAAGGTGCGCCTGGAGGAGACCCCCTGGCGCGCCCAGGGCACCCTGCTGCTGGACACGCGGGCCCGGGCGCACCTCGTGGCACCCGCGTGGGACGGCGCCCGGAAGGTCCCCGGGCCGCCCGGTGACCCGGCGCCGCCCGGCGACAGCTTCGAGTGGCTGGTCGAGGCCGCCGCCAGCATCGGGGTCGACCTCGCCCGGCGCGGGGCGCGGCTGCGGGTGGTGGCGAGCGGGGACGACCCCGGCCCGGCGTCCGGGGGCGCCGCGCTCGGGGCCGAGGAGCTCCTGGACCGGCTGGCGGTCCTGGGGGTCTCGCGCGCCCGCGACCTCTCCGACGTCGTGCCGGTGGCCTGCCGCGCTGCGGGCGACGGCCCGCTGGTCTGCCTGCTGGGCGCGGTCGGGCCCGACGACGTCGCCGAGCTGGCACGGCTGCGCCAGGGCCCGGTGCCCGGCCTCGCCGTGCTCCTCGACGTCGCCTCGTGGGGCGAGCCGGGGCGGGGCCGCCGCGGCGCCACCGGCACGGCGCTCGACGCCCTGGCCGCCCAGCGCGACCAGGCCGCCGCCGTCCTCGCGGGGGCGGGCTGGCGGGTCACCACCGCGGCCGCCGGGCAGGACGTCGGCGAGGTGTGGGCCGCGCTCACCGGGGCGCCCGCGGGGGTGGCGGGATGAGCCCGGCCGACGTCCGCACCGCGGTCGCCGCCGCCGCGGCCACCCTGCTCGGCGCCCTGGCGCTCTCCCCCGTGTTCACCACCCGCGCCTGGGTGCCCCCGGTGGTGACCGTCGTCGTCGCCGTCCTCGCCGGCGGGCTGGCCCTGCGCGCGGCGGTGACCCGGCTCGCCGGCGACCGCGCCGCGTGGGCGCTGGCCGTGGCGGTGCCGCTCGGCCAGCTGGCCCTCGTGGTCTGCGTGCTGGCAGCGGTGTTCGTGCCGGACACCGCCCTGGCCGGGCTGCTGCCCACCCCGACGACGATCGCGCGGCTGGGCGAGGTCTTCGGTGCCGGCGCGGCCGAGATCCGCGAGCAGGCAACCCCGGCCCTCCCGCTGACCGGCCTGCTCGCGCTCACCACCCTGTTCGTCGGGCTGGTCGCCGTCGTCGTCGACTCCCTCGCGGTGGCCGGCCGCCAGGCGGCGGTGGCCGGCGCGGCGCTGCTCCCCCTGGTGTGCGTGCCGGTGGCCACGGTGACCGGCGGGATCGGGCTGGTGGCGCTGGTCGGTCCCGCCGCCGGCTTCGCCGTCCTGCTGTGGGCCGACCAGCGCCGGGAGCTGGCCGGCCCCGCCGGCGGCTCGGGGGCCGCCGTGCGGATCGGCGTGGTGGCGGTGGCGGCCGGCGCGGTCCTCGGCGCGGCGGTGCCCACCCTGCCCGAGGGTTCGTTCGCCACCGGGCTCGGCGGCGGGACCGGCTCGGCCACGGGCACGTCGCTGGACCCGGCGGCCGAGCTGCGCGGGCAGCTCACCCTGCCCGAACCGGTCCCGCTGCTGCGGGTGGGCAGCTCGGTCGAGGACCCCGGCTACCTGCGCGCCGTCGCCCTCGACGAGTACGAGCCGGCCGAGGGGTGGTCGCTGAGCAACCTCGACGGCGAGACCTCGGTGGCCGACGACGGCTTCCTCGCCCCGCTGCCGGACGGCCCGCCGACGCGGCAGGTGTCCACCGAGGTGCGGGTGCTGGAGCACGACGACCGCTTCCTCCCGGTGCCGACCGCGCCCCTGTCGGTCCGCGTGGACGGCGAGGCGGCCGCCTGGCGGTACGACGAGGCGACCGGCACGGTGTTCGGCCGGGGGGTGACCAGCGCGGGCCTGGCCTACGGGGTGACCGCCGTGGAGCCCCGCCCGTCCGAGGAGCTGCTCGCCCGCGCCGGGCCCCTGCCGCCGGACGACCCGGTGCAGGAGCGCTTCGGCGCGCTGCCCGAGCTGGACCCGGCCATCGCCGAGCTCACCGCCGGGTTGACCGCCGGCGCCGCGACGCCCTACGAGCGGGTGCTGCGGATCCAGGGCTACCTCAGCGACCGCGCCAACGGCTTCGTCTACAGCCTCTCCACCGCCCCCGGCACCAGCGGCGACGACCTGGTGGACTTCCTGCGGCTCAAGCGCGGCTACTGCGAGCAGTACGCCGGCGCCATGGCCGTGCTGGTGCGGCAGGCGGGGCTGCCGGCCCGGGTCGCGCTGGGGTACACGCCCGGCGACGTCGAGCCCGACGGGACGCGGCTGATCACCAGCGACGACGCGCACGCCTGGGTGGAGGTGTACTTCCAGGGGGTGGGCTGGGTGCCCTTCGACCCCACCCCGCTGGCGGTCGACCGGCAGGTCGACCTCCCCTGGTCCCCCCGGGCCACGGCGCAGGAGCGGGTCGACACCGGCCCGGCCGTCCCCGCGCCGACGGCGGCGCCGCAGCCGGCGGCACCGCGGACCGACCGGTTGCCGGAGGCGGTGCCCCAGGCCACCCCGCTCGCGGCGACCGCGGCCGATCGGGGCCCGCTGCTGGCCACCGCCGGGGTGCTGGCGCTGGTCGCCGTCGTCGTGGCCGCGCCGGCCGGGGTGCGCGCCCTGCAGCGCCGGCGCCGGCTCGCGGGGGGCGGCGCCGCCGGGGCCTGGGCCGAGCTGCGCGCCTCCGGGACCGACCTCGGCGTGCACCTGCAGCCGTCCTGGACGCCGCGCCGCGTGGCCGAGGCCCTCGTCCGCACGCTGGGCAGGGGCCCGGGCGGCCCCGCGGCGGAGCGGGCGGAGGCCGCCGTGCGCCGGCTGGCCCGGGCGGAGGAGGCGGCGAGCTACGGGCGGCCGGGCAGCGAGCCCCCGGCTGCCGAGCTGCGGGCGGCGCTGCGGGCGGCCCGCCGGGGGCTGCTCGCGGCGCGCCCCCGGTCGGTGCGGCTGCGGGCGCGGCTGTGGCCCGCCTCCCTGGTGGCGGGCGCCCGCGACTGGGCCGGGCGGTGGCGCCGGGACGAGTCCGGCCGCCGTCCGGGGCGGACGGCGGCCGGGAACCCGGTGCGCGAGGGCTACTGGTCGTAGCGGCGGCGGAAGCGCTCTTCCAGCCGGTTCTTCATCGGCTGCCGCCCCCGCCGGCCGCCGCGGCCGGCCGCGGTCGAGCCGCGCGACCCGGACGGGGCGGGTGCCTCGACGGCGCCGGTGGCCCCGCGGTAGTGCAGCACCCCGAGGGCGGCACCGCCGAAGGCGACCAGGAAGCCGAGGACGCCCAGCGGGACGGACTCGGCGACGGCGCCGGCGACCAGGACGGCGAGCCCGACCACGACCAGCAGCCCACCGAGCTGCAGTTTGCGGCGGGCCTTCTGACGGCGATCGCCGGTGCGGACCGAGGATGCGAACTTCGGATCGTCATCGACGAGGGCGCGCTCGATCTGCTCCAGCAGACGCTGCTCGTGCTCGGAGAGCGGCACGTCGACCTCCAGTTGGGCGGAGCCAGTTCCGTCGGAGGCTCCCGCCGACGGTGTCCCCGAGGATACGAGCCGATTGCACGCGGCGAAAGGCGACGCCTCGGCGAGCTGCCGGGCGCGTCCGCGGATCACCCCTCCGGGTGCACGCCCCGGCACGTCCGCCCAGGTCAGCGCGCCGACCGCCCGGACGTGCCCGACGAGCCCGACGAGCCCAGCAGCGTCGCCGGGCGGACCGCACCGGCACCGAACCGCCGGGCGGCCCGGTCGGCGGCGAGCTCCGCCTCCCGGCGGCCGTGCTCGCGGGCGCCGAGCTCCAGCTGCCGGGGGGCCGACCCCGCCGCCACCAGCCGTGCGGCCCGGACGCCGACCAGCCGGATGCGGGTCCGGTCCAGCCCCAGGGCGTCGTAGAGGGCGCGGGCGGTGTCGTAGAGCTCCTGCCCCACGTCGGTGGGCGCCCCCAGCGTGCGGCTGCGGGTGATCGTGGTGAAGTCCGCGAAGCGGACCTTGATGCTGACCGTGCGGGCCAGCCAGCCGGTGGAGCGCAGCCGGCCCGCCGTCCGCTCCGCCAGGCGCAGCAGCTCCCGGTGGACGACGCGGGGGTCGTCGACGTCGGTGGCGAAGGTCTCCTCCGCTCCGGTCGAGCGCTCGGGCTCGTCGGGGACCACCCGCCGCGGGTCCCGGCCCCAGGCGAGCTCGTGCAGGTGGGCGCCGGCCGCGGCACCGAGCGCCCGCTGGAGGGTCTTCGCCGGCACGTGGGCGAGGTCGCCCACGGTGCGCAGCCCCAGCCGCAGGAGGGTCTCCTCCGTCTTCGGGCCCACCCCCCACAGCGCGCCCACCGGCAGCGGGTGGAGGAAGCCCATGACCTCCGCGGGGCGGACGACGAGCAGCCCGTCGGGCTTGGCGCGCGTGGAGGCCAGCTTCGCCACGAACTTGGTGCCGGCCACGCCGACCGAGCAGGTGATGCCCTGCTCGTCGAAGACCCGGGCGCGGAGGTGCTCGCCGACCTCCGCGGCGTCGCCCAGCCGGCGGCCGGCACCGGCGACGTCGAGGAACGCCTCGTCCATGCTCAGCGGCTCGACCAGGGGGGTGATCGACCGGAACAGCGCCATCACCGACCGGGACACCTCGGCGTAGAGCGCCATGTCCCCCGGCAGGACCGTCGCCGTCGGGCACAGCCGCAGCGCCCGTGCGGTGGGCATGGCTGCGTGCACCCCGTAGCGGCGGGCCTCGTAGGTGGCCGAGGTGACCACGCCGCGGTTGCCCGCCCCGCCGACGATCACCGGGGTGCCGGCCAGCTCGGGTCGCCGGCGCACCTCGACGCTGGCGAAGAAGGCGTCCATGTCGACGTGCAGCACGGTGCAGCCCCCCGCACGCCCGCCGTC
>NZ_SSXB01000133.1:0-6324 GCF_021698995.1 Blastococcus sp. KM273129
GACCATCGGGCTGGACGACGTCGAGGAGGCGTTCCACAAGATGCACGCCGGCGACGTGCTGCGCTCCGTGGTGGTGTTCGGCGAGTGAGCGCCCGCATCGAGCAGGTCGTCGTCCCGGGGGTCTTCTCCCTCGACGGGCAGGACTTCGACGTCGAGAACAACGTCTGGCTCGTCGGGGACGACGACGAGGTGCTGGTGATCGACGCGCCGCACGACGCCGCCCCCATCGTCGAGGCGATCGGCGGCCGGAAGGTCACCGCGATCGTCCTGACCCACGGGCACAACGACCACATCACCGCCGCTCCCGCACTGCGCGCGGCGACCGGCGCCCCGATCTGGTTCAACGGCGCCGACCGGATGCTCTGGGACATGACCCACCCGGACGCCGCCCCCGACCAGGAGCTGGGAGCGGGCACGCGCTTCGACGTCGCCGGCACCCGGCTGGTCGCGCTGCACACGCCGGGTCACTCGCCGGGCAGCACCTGCCTGCACGCGGCCGACCTGCGCACCGTCTTCACGGGCGACACGTTGTTCTGCGGCGGGCCGGGCGCGACGGGCCGGTCGTTCAGCGACCACCCGACGATCGTCAACTCGATCCGCGCCCAGCTGCTCACGCTGCACGGCGACACGGTGGTGAAGACCGGGCACGGTGAGGACACGACGATCGCGGCCGAGCTGGGCAACGTCCGCTGAGCCCCGGGGTCAGAGCGGGGTGCGGGCGGTGGCCGAGGCGAAGCCCAGCCAGGTGTGCCGGTTGCCGGCCCAGCACCAGCCGACCTTCGGGGCGCCCCGGCGCGCGGGCCCGTCGCGGCCGGTGCCGTTGCTGATCCACAGCGCCGGGGTGCGTGCGTCGAGGCGGCCGCCCGCCTTCCGCAGCCGTGAGCCGACCGTCATGAAGCAGGCGTTGCGCGCCAGCACCCCCGGGCACTGCAGCAGCCAGTGCACGCCCTCGCCCAGCGTGAGCGGGGTGCGCCCGGCGGCGATCAGGGCGGGGAGCGCTTCGTCGGGGCTCCGGTTCCGCAGGTCGTCGCCACGGTGCACGCCGGTGACGGCGTAGAAGGGGGCGTCGGGCACGACCACCGGCTCCACGGGAGCGAAGGCGTCGACGTCGGTCATGTCCGCGACCACGAATCCCGGCCTGCCGTCCCGCTCGAGCAGCGGTGCGAGCGCGGACGGCGCGGCGAGCCGCGGGTGGACGACCAGGAGCGCCCCGGGCGGAAGGGCCTCCGCGGCGGCACGCACCGCGGCCACCCGCAGGCCGGCGAGCTCGTGCACGCCGAGGGCGATCAGCCGCTCGGCCTGGGCGGTCGCGGACGGCAGCGGCGCGGCGACGCCGGCCGGGAGGCCCCGGTCCCGTCCCGTCACCGCTCCGGCGGAGCCTCCCGTCGCGCCGATCGGTCGTGCGACCCGGCGGCCGTCCGCTCGAGCCGCTGCCGGATCGCCGCGACGTTCAGCGCCAGGTCTTCGAGCGCCTCGACGGCGCGCGTCGCGAGCGCGAACGTGAGGTTCTCCCGCTGCTCCTCGGCGCTGGGCTCGGGTCGGCGTCGCACGGCCTCGCGCGTCACGTCGGCCCACGTCTGGTCCTCGCGGCGCGGTTCGTCGAAGAGCTGGCGCAGCATCCGCTGTGCCATGTCGAGGAACTCCCGCGGATCGGGCCCGTTGCTCGCCATCCCCATTCTCCTGTCGCTCGGCCCCGAGCACGCCGTCCGGCGCGGAGCGGCCGGGCGGGAAGTGGGCGGGTCACACGTCAACGCGCCCCTCGCGGCCGAGGTTCCTCGCCCCGGGCCCGGCGCGCGATCCGGGGGACGGGCGCAACGGCGCCGCGCTCTCCCGCCTCGACGGCGGCGGAGGCGCCCGCGCCGGTACGCTCGACCGGTGCCCCGTGGTGATGGACGGCTGACGCACGACCTCGACCCCCAGTTCCCCGGTCCCCAGGACGCCTGCGGCGTCTTCGGGGTCTGGGCGCCGGGTGAAGAGGTCGCGAAGCTGACCTATTTCGGCCTGTACGCCCTCCAGCACCGCGGGCAGGAGGCGGCCGGCATCGCGGTCTCCGACGGCGCCTCGGTCGTCGTCTACAAGGACCTCGGGCTGGTCAGCCAGGTGTTCGACGAGGCGACGCTGGGCAGCCTGCGCGGCCACCTCGCCGTCGGGCACACCCGCTACTCCACGACCGGCTCCTCCACGTGGGAGAACGCCCAGCCCACCTTCCGCACCACGGACTCCGGCACCGGGCTGGCCCTCTGCCACAACGGGAACCTGGTGAACACCGCGGAGCTCGCCAGCAAGGCCGCCGACGCCGGGGTGCCGGGCGCCTTCGCCGCCACCACCGACTCCGACCTGGTGACGGCGCTGATCGCCTCCTACCAGGACCTCTCGGTCGAGGCCGCCGCCATGGAGGTGCTGCCGCAGCTGCGCGGCGCCTTCTCGATCACGTTCATGGACGAGGACACGCTCTACGCCGCCCGCGACCCGCAGGGCGTCCGCCCGCTGGTCCTGGGCCGGCTGGAGCGGGGCTGGGTGGTGGCCAGCGAGACCGCCGCCCTGGACATCGTCGGCGCCTCGGTCGTCCGCGAGGTCGAGCCCGGTGAGCTGATCGCCATCGACGAGAACGGGCTGCGCAGCCAGCACTTCGCCGCGGCGGAGCCCAAGGGCTGCGTCTTCGAGTACGTGTACCTCGCCCGGCCCGACACCACCATCTCCGGCCGCGGCGTGCACGCCGCCCGCGTGGAGATCGGCCGGCGGCTGGCCAAGGAGCACCCGGCCGACGCCGACCTGGTCATCCCGGTCCCCGAGTCGGGGACGCCCGCCGCCGTCGGCTACGCCGAGGCGAGCGGCATCCCCTACGGGCTGGGTCTGGTCAAGAACTCCTACGTCGGGCGCACCTTCATCCAGCCCAGCCAGACCATCCGGCAGCTGGGCATCCGGCTCAAGCTCAACCCGCTGCGCGACGTCATCCGCGGCAAGCGCCTCGTCGTGGTCGACGACTCGATCGTGCGCGGCAACACCCAGCGGGCGCTGATCCGCATGCTGCGCGAGGCCGGCGCGGTCGAGGTGCACGTCCGGATCTCGAGCCCGCCGGTGAAGTGGCCCTGCTTCTACGGCATCGACTTCGCCAGCCGGGCCGAGCTCATCGCCAACGGCCTCGACATCGACGGCGTGCGCGCCTCCATCAACGCCGACTCGCTCGGGTACGTCTCCGAGCAGGGGCTCATCGCCGCCACCGAGCAGCCCGTCAACCGGCTCTGCACGGCCTGCTTCACCGGCCGGTACCCCATCGACCTGGGGACGCCGGAGGTGCTGGGCAAGCACGTGCTCGAGGGCATCGGCAACCGCGCGGTCAGCGGCTGGACGGGCCAGCAGGCCGGCAGCGCCGTCATCCCCGGCGGCGCCGAGGACGCGCTGACCCGGCCATGAGCGAGTTCACCTACGCGGCCTCCGGCGTCGACATCGACGCCGGGGAGCGCGCGGTCACGCTGATGAAGGCCGCCGTCGAGCGGACCAACCGGCCCGAGGTCGTCGGCGGCCTGGGCGGGTTCGCCGGGCTGTTCGCGCTCGACGTGCACAAGTACCGGAAGCCGCTGCTGGCCTCCTCGACCGACGGCGTCGGGACGAAGATCGCCCTGGCCCGGCAGCTGGACCGGCACGACACCGTCGGCATCGACCTGGTCGCGATGGTCGTCGACGACCTCGTGGCCTGCGGCGCCGAGCCGCTGTTCCTCCAGGACTACGTGGCCTGCGGGAAGGTGGTCCCCGAGCGGATCGCCGCGATCGTCACCGGCATCGCGACCGGCTGCACGCTGGCCGGGGCCGCGCTGGTCGGTGGGGAGACCGCCGAGCACGGCGACCTCATGGACGCCGACGAGTACGACCTCGCCGCCACCGCGGTCGGCGTCGTGGAGGCCGACGCCGTGCTGGGCCCCGAGCGTGTGCGCGCCGGTGACGCGGTGATCGCGATGGCCTCCAGCGGCTTCCACTCCAACGGCTACTCGCTGGTGCGGCGCGTCGTCTCCGCCGCCGGCCTGGACCTCACGGGCACGCCGGCCGGCCTGGACCGCCCGCTGGGCGACGAGCTGCTCGAGCCCACCCGCATCTACGCCCGCGACTGCCTCGCCCTGGTCGAGGCGCTCGGCGTCGGGGCGGTGCACGCCTTCGCCCACATCACCGGTGGGGGGTTGGCCGGCAACACCGCGCGGGTCGTCCCCGCGGGGCTGCAGGCGGTCCTCGACCGGGGCACCTGGGCGCTCCCACCCGCCGTCCGGCTCATGGAGGAGCACGGCGTTCCCCGGGCCGAGAGCGAGCGGGCGTTCAACTGCGGCGTCGGCATGGTGGCCGCGGTGGCCCCGGAGCAGGCCGATGCCGCCGTCGCGCTGCTCACCGGGCGCGGCGTGCCCGCGTGGGTCGCCGGCACCCTGCGCGAGCAGGCGGCGGACGCGCCCGCGGCGGAGCTCGTCGGCACCTACCGCTAGCGGCCCCGGCGTCCGGTCACCCGGATCCGGGGTCGTCGTCGGCGATCGCCGGGTGCCCGGGGACGTGCCGGCCGCACGGTGCCGATCCGGGACGCAACGCCACGACACCGCTGCCCCGGAGGGCTGCGGTGTCGTGGGGTGCGACGGGTCAGGTGGTCGCGCCGCCGGTCAGCGGCTGGCCGCCCAGTCGTCGTCCGAGTCGTCGTCCGCCCAGCGGTCGGCGTACTCGTCGTCCTCGTCTTCGTCGTCCTTCGCCGCGCTGGGCGCGGTGTACGTCGACGGAGAACCCGCCAGCTCCCGCTGCAGCGCGGAGAGGTCGGTGTTCGGTGAGCTGTACTTGAGCTCACGGGCCACGCGTGTCTGCTTGGCCTTCGCTCGGCCGCGCCCCATCGGCTCGACCCCCTCATTACGGAGTGCGGAGGCCCAGCCAAGCGGCTGATGCGGCCCGCGTGGCGACCCCGACTGAGTGACTATGTCTCGGACAACATTACGACACGGATCGGCGAGGGGCACACGCCCTCCCCCTCCGGAGGTGCGTGAGCCCCGCCTCGCTCAGCCCGGCAGCCGGATCGTGGCCAGCCGGCCGACCGAGTCGATCCGCTCCTGGGCCAGCCGGTCGGCCGCGACGGCGGGGGAGACGCCCTCGGCCTCGGCCAGCGCGAAGACCCGCAGGGCGACGTCGAAGATGCCCGACGCCTTCGCCCGGGCGCGGTCGAACGAGAAGCCGTGCCGCTCGTCCTCGACCTGGATCACGCCGCCGGCGTTCACGAGGAAGTCCGGCGCGTAGAGGATGCCGCGGGCGCGCAGCCGCTCGCCCGCCCCCGGGTCGGCGAGCTGGTTGTTCGCCCCACCGCAGACGATCCGGCCGGTCAGCGCCGCCACCGTCTCCTCGTCCAGCGCCCCGCCGAGGGCGCAGGGCGCGTAGACGTCGTGCGGGGTGCGGACCAGGGCGGCGGTGTCCGCGGCGGCGCGCACCTGGGGGTGCCGGGCCCGCACCCGCTCGACCGCGCCCGGGTCGACGTCGGTGACCACCACGTCGGCGCCGTCCTGCACCAGGTGGTCCACCAGCCACGAGCCGACCTTGCCGACGCCGGCGACGGCGACGGTGCGGCCGGCCAGCGACGGGCTGCCCCAGCAGTGCTGCGCGGCCGCCCGCATGCCCTGGAAGACCCCGTAGGCGGTCAGCACGGAGGAGTCCCCACACCCGCCGTAGGCCTCCGACCGGCCGTGCGCGTACCGCGTCTCCCGGGCCACGACGTCGAGGTCGGCGTTGTACGTGCCGACGTCGCAGGCGGTGAGGTAGCGCCCGCCCAGCGACTCCACGAACCGCCCGTAGGCCCGCAGCAGCGCCTCGGTCTTGTCGGTGCGCGGATCGCCGATGATCACGGCCTTGCCGCCGCCCAGGTCCAGCCCGGCGAGGCTGTTCTTGTACGACATGGCGGCCGAGAGCCGCAGCACGTCGGCGACCGCCGCGTCCTCGTCGGCGTAGGGGTAGAAGCGCGTGCCCCCCAGGGCCGGCCCCAGCGCGGTGGAGTGGATGGCGATGACCGCCCTCAACCCCGACCCGGGATCGCTGCAGAAGACGACCTGCTCATGACCGGATGCCAGCACGTCCACGACGGAAGACTAGGCCGCCCGGACGGCGCGGAGCGCCCCGCCGGGAGCCTCCGGCGGTGGTGCCGGGGAAGGCGCGGGGCATGATCCTGGGCGGAACGGATGCGCGGGCCGCGCCCGCGAGCACAGGAGGAACCCCGATGGCCGCACCGAAGCGACTGCTGGCACTCGCCGTGGCCGCGCCCCTGCTCCTCTCCGCGTGCACCACGGACGGCGGCGGTGGCGGGGGCGGGGAGAGCTCGGG
>NZ_SSXB01000134.1:0-6309 GCF_021698995.1 Blastococcus sp. KM273129
CGGCTGCGCGTGCCGTGACCGCCCGCGCAGCCGCCGGTGCGGAACGCCAGGTCAGCCGCTGACCTCGACCAGGTCCACCACGAAGACCAGCGTGGAGCCGCCCGGGATCGGCCCGCGGTCCTGCTCGCCGTAGCCCAGCTCGCTGGGGATGGTGATCACGCGGCGGCCACCGACCTGCATGCCCGCGATCCCCTGCTCGAAGCCCGGGATCACCTGGCCCGCGCCGAGGGTCACCGGCAGCGTCTCGTCCGCCCCGCGGCTCCAGGACGAGTCGAACTCCTCCCCCGTCTCGTAGAAGCCGCCGACGTACTTCACGGCGACGGTGGAGCCCTCCACGGCCTCCTCGCCGCCGCCCCGGACGACGTCCTCGACGACGAGCCCGGTCGGCGCCGGGGTGTCGGACGCCGGGACCTGCGGGGCCTCCGACAGGTCGGTGCTGATCCCCTCGGCGACCACCGAGGTCGGCTGCTCGATCGACGAGCCCGTCCCGTCCTCGCCGCCGCAGGCGGTCAGGGCGAGGGTCAGGGCGAGCAGGGTGCCGGGGACGGTGCGGCGGTTCATCGGGTCTCCTGGGCGAGCGGGCGCTCGGATCGGTGCGGGCGGGACGGCCGGCGCGCGCCGCGGGCAGGGCCACGGGGCGGCGCGGCCCTGCCCGCCATGGTCCCAGAGCGCGCCGGGGAGGCCGGTCAGGCGGCGCCCAGGGCGTCGGCGACCCGGTGGTGCACCGCCGCCTCGCCGCCCCGGCTCTGCCGCTCCAGCGTGCGGGCCAGGGCGCGGCGGGCCCACCCGTTGCTCGGCGCCAGGTCCACCAGCCGGGTCAGCGCCGCTTCGGCCGGCCCGAGCTGCGCCGAGCCGTAGTAGGCCCGGGCCAGCAGCTCCAGCGCCGCCTCGTTGCGCGGTTCGGCGTCCACGACGGGCTGCAGGATGCGGGCGGCCGCGTCGGGCTGACCCATGTTCAGCAGGAGGTCGGCGCGGAGGAACTCCGAGTGCAGGTCCATCTCGAACGGCTGGGTCATGCCGTCCCCAACGTCCGCCCACGGCGGCGGCTTCCCGCCGGTCACCCCTCCGGCTCGGGGAAGCGGGCCCCCGCGGCGAGCTCGCTGCCGTCGGCGACCCGCGCCGCCCGGCCGACCAGGGTGATCTCCCCGTCACCACCGACCGACGCGCCCCGTCCCACGTCGACCCCGTCGTCGAGCACCGACCGCGTCACGGTCGCCCCCGCACGCACCCGCACGCCGGGCAGGAGCACCGAGTCGACGACGGTGGCCCCGGCCTCGACGACGACGCCCGGCGAGAGGACCGAGCCGCGCACGTCCCCGCCCACCCGGGTGCCACCGGAGATCAGGCTGTCCTCGACCCGGGCCTCGCTGAGCACCCGCGCGGCGCTGTGCCGGCCGCCGCGCGTGTGCACCGGCCAGCGCGGGGCGTCCAGGTCCAGCGGCGGCTCCTCGGCGATGAACTCCCGGTGCGCCTCCCAGTACGCCGGCACCGTGCCGACGTCGCGCCAGTACCCGTCCAGCGGGAAGGCCCGGGCCAGGCCGTCGGCGGTCTGCGCGGGCAGCAGGTGGGACCCCAGGTCCTCCAGCCCCTCCTCCCCCACGTCGGCGTTGAGCGCCTCCAGCCGGTCCAGCGTCGGGGTCGGGGAGAACACGAAGACCTCGTTGGTGGCCGTCGTCGTCGCCGGCTCGTCGGGCTTGTAGGCGTACCCGCTGACCCGGCCGCCGTCGGCGACCTCGACGATGCCGTAGCGCGACGCGTCGTCCGGGGCCACCTCGGTCGTGACCATCGTGACCTCGGCGCCCGAGCCGAGGTGGGCCTCGGCGACCTCCCGGTAGTCCAGCTTGTAGACCGCGTCGGCGCTCACCACGACCAGCGCGTCGGCGTCGAAGGCGCGGATCAGCTCCGCGTGCCGCCAGAGCGAGTCGGCGGTGCCGGTGTTCCAGCCGCCGCGCTCGGTGCCCTTGTACGGGGGCAGGGTGAGCAGCCCGCCCGCCGTCCGGTCCAGGTCCCAGGGCCGGCCGTTGGACAGGTGGTCGTGCAGCGATGTCGGGTGGAACTGGATGGAGACCCAGACGTCGGAGATCTGCGAGTTCTGGCAGTTGCTCAACGGGAAGTCGATGAGCCGGTAGACCCCCGCGAACGGCACGGCGGGCTTGGCCCGCTGCTCGGTGAGCAGCTCGAGCCGGCCGCCGGCGCCACCGGCCAGCACGAGGACGAGGATCCGTGGGAGCGCCATGCGCGGCGGGCTACCCCGCCGGGGGCTCGTCCACCCGTCGGCCGTCAGGGGCGGCGCACCGAGTCCAGGAAGCCGCGCACCCGCTCCCGCAGCTCCAGGGCGCGCTCGGCGACGACCTCCTCGGGGTCCCGGTCGCGCAGCCACGGCGGGATCTCGGTGCGCACCCGCGTGGAGCAGCGCAGGTCCGCGCAGATGTAGGTGCCCACGGTGTTGCCGTTGCGCCCGGCGTCCCCGGTGCGGCGCGCGGTGAACAGCGAGACGGCGTCGCCGGGCTGCGCCGTCTGGCAGAGCAGGCACATCGCCGCCGTCCGGCTGGACATGCTGCTCTCGGCGGCGCGGACGGCGACCCCCACGGTCTCGTCGTCGACCTGCGCGACCAGGTAGCCCCGCAGCGGCGCCTTCGGGTCGCGCCAGCCGAGCACGTCTCGGTCGGCCCAGTCGAGCTCGTCGAGGTCCCTGGGCAGGGTGAGGGTCCTCGCCTCGCCGCGCGAGCAGTTGACGAACGAGCGCCGGATCTCGGCCTCGGACAGCGGTGTCACCGGTGGTGCCTCTTCTCCTGGTGGTGCGGGTGCCGGCGGGGATCATCGGCGATCTCCCCCGGTGCGCTCACCTGTTTTTCAGGCGGGGAGCTCCCCACCGGGGCCGGCCGCCTCGGCCAGCAGCCGGTCGCGGACCTCGGCCGGGAGCCGGTCGACGTAGACGGTGCCGTCGAGGTGGTCCACCTCGTGCTGCAGGCAGCGGGCGGCCATGCCGGTCGCCTCGATCACCACCGGGTCGCCGTGC
Organism: Blastococcus sp. KM273129; assembly: GCF_021698995.1. Lineage (NCBI taxonomy): Bacteria > Bacillati > Actinomycetota > Actinomycetes > Geodermatophilales > Geodermatophilaceae > Blastococcus > Blastococcus sp. KM273129. Next base: position 3,020 of record NZ_SSXB01000134.1, read on the forward strand.
AGGTCGACGCCGTCGACCCGGGCCCGGAAGCCGCGCGGCAGCTCGGCGTAGGGGCCGGGCACCGACAGGCAGCCCTCCTCGGTGACCTCCTCCGCCGGGTCGTCCCCCACCGGCTGGAGCACCGTGAGGACGGGGTTCACGACGTAGCCGACGACGTCCTCGCCGTCGGCGTCCGGGCAGTCGATGACGAAGACGCGGGCGTCCACGCCGATCTGGTTGGCGGCCAGCCCGACGCCGTCGGCGGCCTCCATGCTGGCGAACATGTCGAGCACCAGCCGCCGCAGCGCGTCGTCGAACGCGGTCACCTCGGTGCACCGGCGGTGCAGGACCGGGTCGCTGCCGTAGGTGACGATCGGCCGGGCGACGCCGTCGTAACGGCCGAACAGGCGCATGCGCCGATCCTAGGGAGCGGCTGCCCGGCCGGGACTTGGCACCATGGCGCGGTGCGCCCGAGCCCCGATCCCGCGACCGCGCTGGGGCTGGCCCTCGGCGCGCTGGCCGACCTCGCGCTCGCCGATCCGCGGCGGGGCCACCCGGTGGCCGGCTTCGGGCGGGCCGCCGCCGGGCTGGAGCGCCGCACGTGGCGCGACTCCCGCGCCGCGGGCGCCGGCCACTGGGCCCTGCTCGTCGGCGGCACCGCCGCGCTGGGGCTGGCCGCCGACCGCGCCACCCGCTCCCGCCCGGTGCTGCGGGCGGCGGTGACCGCCACGGCGACCTGGGCCGTCCTGGGCGGCACCTCGCTCGGGCGGGTGGCGGTGCGGATGCACGACGCCCTGGCCGCCGGCGACCTGGCCGCCGCCCGGGCCACGCTGCCCGCGCTGGCCGGCCGCGACCCGAGCGGGCTCGGCCGGGACGAACTGGCCCGCGCGACGGTGGAGTCGGTCGCCGAGAACACCTCCGACGCCGCCGTCGCCCCGCTGTTCTGGGGTGCGGTGGCCGGCCTCCCCGGGCTGCTGGGCTACCGGGCGGTCAACACCCTGGACGCCATGGTCGGCCACCGGTCGCCGCGGTACGCGCGGTTCGGCTGGGCCGCCGCCCGGGCCGACGACGTCGCCAATTGGCTGCCCGCCCGGGCGACCGCGGCGCTGACCGTCGGCTGCGCCCCCCTGGTGGGGGGGGCGGCCGCCGGCGCCCTGCGCGCCTGGCGCCGCGACGGCGCCGCCCACCCCAGCCCGAACTCCGGGCGCTGCGAGGCGTCGCTCGCCGGGGCGCTCGGCCTGCGGCTGGGCGGCCGCAACGTCTACGGCAGCCGGGTCGAGGAGCGGCCGGCGCTCGGCGACGGCCGGCCGCCCGTCCCCGCGGACGTCCCCCGGGCCGTGGCCCTCTCCCGCGCGGTCTGGATCGCCGCGGCGACGGCGGCGGTCCTGGGGCGCCGGCTGCGCCGCTGACCACCCCGGTCGAACGCACCGCGCGGCCGGGCGAGCACCGGGAAGCCCGCCGGGTCGACCCGGGGATGGCTGGCCGGCGGGTCACCCGGGCCGGGGCCGCCCCGCAGCGTGATGCGGAGCGTGGCCACCGACAGGTAGCCCAGCCCCAGCAGGACCAGCACCAGCGCGACGATTCCACCTGTGTCCATGACAGGAGAGTGGCACCGTCCGGGCTGGTGTCCTGCAGGCCAATCCGGCATGGTGGCCCCATGCCACCCGGGTCGCAGCGGTCCACAGCTGCCAGAGAGCTCGCCACCCTCGTCGGCCCGGTCGAGGGGCTGCCCACGCCCCTGTACGCAGGGCTGGCCCGCCGGGTCCGTGACCTGCTGACCACCGGGGCGCTCTCCGCGGAGGTGCGGCTGCCCGCGGAACGCGAGCTCGCCGGCGAGCTGGACGTCAGCCGGGTCACGGTGGCCTCGGCCTACCGGGTGCTGCGCCAGGAGGGTTTCGCCCGCACCCGGCACGGGTCGGGCACGGTCACCGCGCTGCCCGACGTGCCGTCCGGCTGGACGCCGCCGAGCACCGCACCGGGGGTGATCGACCTGGCCCACGCGGCACCGGAGGCGGCGCCCCAGCTCCTGCCCGCCTACGAGCAGGCGCTCGCCGAGCTGCCGGCACACCTGCCCGCGCACGGCTACGCCCCGAGCGGGCTTCCCCAGCTGCGCGCGGCGGTCGCCGGCTGGTTCACCTCCCGCGGGCTGCCCACCGACGCCGACCAGGTGGTCGTGACCGCGGGCGTCGGCGACGCCGCCGCCCTGGCCCTGGACACCCTGCTGGAGCCCGGCGACCGCGTGCTGGTCGAGCACCCGACGTACCCGGGTGCGGTGGGCCTGGTCGCGGCGGCCGGCGGGCGCTGCGTCCCGGCCGCGGTCGATCCGGCCGATCCCGACGCGCTCGTGCGCACGGCCCAGCTGGTGGCCCGGCAGAGCAGCCCCCGCCTGGCCTACGTGATGCCCGACTGCTCCAACCCCACCGGCACCGCCCTCTCGGCGGCCGGCCGGCGGCGGCTGGCGGCGACCCTCTGGCAGCACGGCGTGGTGACGCTGGCCGACGAGGTCTCCACGGGCCTGGAACTCGACGCACCGACCGCGCCGCCGTTCGCCGCCGGAGTCCCCGACGCGGCCACGGTGACCGTCGGCGGGCTGTCCAAGGCGGTCTGGGGCGGCCTGCGCATCGGCTGGCTGCGCACCGAGGCCGGCCTCGCCGCACGGCTGGGCGAGGCGCTGAGCCGCCGCCAGCTCTCCGTCGGGGTGCTCGACCAGCTGGCCGCCACCGTGCTCGTGCGGCAGCTGGACGAGATCCTCGAGCAGCGGCGTGCCCTGCTCCGCGAGCGGCGCGCCGTCCTGCTGGCCGAGCTCGCCGCGCAGCTGCCGGGCTGGACGGCGCCGGCGCCCACCGGTGGGCTGGCCGTGTGGTGCCGGCTGCCCCCCGGCACCAGTTCGGCGGCGTTGACCGCGGCCGCCGCGGAACGCGGGCTGCTGCTCGCCGAGGGCCGGGCCTTCGGCACCGGGCACGCCTTCGACGACCACCTCCGGCTCCCGTTCACCCTGCCGCCGGAACGGCTGCGCGCCGCCGTCGGCGTGCTGGCCCGGCTCGACCGGGAGGCGCGCCCACCCGCGGACGCCCGGCCGCCGCGCCCGCTCACCGTGGTCTGATCCGTGCTGGCGGGCACCGCCGGGCGGACGTACGGTCTCGGTGTTCGGGAGGTCCGGTACCCCGCGTGGGGCCGGGGTGCCGGGCGTCGAGCAACCGGCGCCCCGTGCCTGCCGGTCGCCGGCACGCCTCCGTCCTGGAGGTCGACCATGTCCTCGCCGTCGCTCCCCCGCTCCCGCCCCACCGCCCGGCCGTCGCACGGCCGCGGGG
>NZ_SSXB01000135.1:0-6255 GCF_021698995.1 Blastococcus sp. KM273129
CCCGCGGGGCGGGGTTGGCGCCGTCCCCCACCGGGGCCGGTGCCGCCGCCAACCCCGCCCCGCGGGTGCTGACCCGACTGGCCGGCGCCGCCCTGCCCCTGGGGGCAGCCGCCTTCGCGGCGGGCATCCTGACCAGCCCGATCGCCACCGGCGACGACCGCGCGAGCTACCTGGAGTCGCTCGGCCGCGACCCGTCGCTCACGGAGCTCTCCGCCGTCCTCCTGCACTACGGCAACCTGCTGCTCGGGGTCGGTGTCCTGGTGCTGCCCCTGCTGGTGCGGGGGCGGCGCGGCTGGCTGCCCACGCTGGCCGGCGCGCTGCTGAGCGCCCTGGGCCTGCTGTCCACCTCGGGAGCCCTGTTCACCGACTGGTTCCACATGGAGCTGGCCCGGGCCCTGCCGATCGACCAGGCGGTGGCCATCTCGGAGCGGGTGCTGTCCGCCCCGCTCCAGCAGCTGTCGTTCGGCCTCGCCCCGCTGCTCGCGCTGGGGCTGCCCTTGGTCGTCCTCGGCCTGTGCCGGGCCGGGGTGCTCGGCTGGTGGTCGCTCGGGGCGGTGGTGGCCGGCACCATCCTGCTGCCGTTCTCCCCGGCCCAGGGCAACCTCGTCCCCGCCGCCGCCTTCGTGCTGGTGCAGCTGCCGCTCGCGGTGGCCGGCGTGCGGGCCCTCGCCCGCACCCGGTCGGCCGGCTGAGGTCCTCCCCCAGCTCACCCGGTTCCCGTCGGACGGCCGTCCGGCGGGAACCGGCGCGTCAGCCGGGCGGCCAGCGCAGGTCGCGGCCGCCCAGCACGTGCAGGTGGACGTGGTCCACCGACTGGCCCGCCTGCGGCCCGGTGTTGGTGACGACGCGGTAGCCCGGCTCGTTGCCGGCCCCGGTCACGAGGCCCTCGCCGGCCGCGACGGCGTGCGCCCCGGAGACCACCTCGCCGAGCAGCCCCGGGTCCGCCGTCGCCAGCGCGCCGACGTTGCGGTGGTGCTCCTTCGGGATCACCAGCACGTGCGTCGGCGCCTGGGGGTTGATGTCGCGGAAGGCGAGCACCCGGTCGGTCTCGTGGACGACGTCGGCGGGGATCTCACCGGCGACCATGCGGCAGAACAGGCAGTCGGTCACGCCCAGCACCCTAGGAGGACCCCCGTGCCCCCCACCACTCGCTCCGCTCGCGGCGGGACCCTGCACGGGGGCCGTTCCAGCCCGTCACCGCCCCCCACCACTCGCTCCGCTCGCGGCGGGACCCTGCACGGGGGCCGTCAGGTGCCGCTCTCGACCCCCAGGTAGGCCTGCACGATGCGCTCGTCGGCGAGCAGCTCGGCCGCCGGACCGGAGTGCACGACCTCACCGCTCTGCAGCACGTACCCGTGGTCGGCCGCACGGAGGGCCCGCCGGGCGTTCTGCTCCACCAGCACGACCGTGGTGCCGGAGGCGCGGATCTCCTCGATGACGCGGAAGACCTCGTCGACGATCTTGGGCGCGAGCCCCATCGACGGCTCGTCCATGAGCATGACCTTCGGCCCGGCGACCAGCGCGCGGGCGATGGCCAGCATCTGCTGCTCGCCACCCGAGAGCGCGCCCGCCGGCAGCGCCCGCCGCTCGCCCAGCACCGGGAACCGGTCGTACATGGCGTCGACGGACCGCGCCCCGTCGGCTCCCGAGTGCCACGTGCCGAGCTGGAGGTTCTCCTCGATCGTCAGCGTGGCGAGGATCTGCCGGCCCTCGGGCACCTGCACCAGCCCGCGGCCGACCAGCTTGTGGGCGGGGGTGCGGGTGATGTCCTGGCCCTCGAACGTGATCCGCCCGCCGGCCGGCCGCAGGATGCCGGAGACGGCGTTGATGACCGAGGACTTGCCCGCCCCGTTCGCGCCGACCAGCGCCACCAGGGAGCCCTCAGCGGCGCTGAAGGAGACACCCCGCACCGCCTCGACCCGTCCGTAGGTCACCCGCAGGTCCTCCACGGTGAGGATCGGGGCGCTCATGTCGCATCCCTCGTCGCGTCGGGGGTGTCCAGGGTGCCGGCGGCGCCGGGGCGCAGGTTCGCGACGGCGTCGGGTGGCGCGTCGCCGGTCCCGGCGGCGGTCGCGCCGGCGCGGGCCCCGGTGCCGTCCGCGTCCTCCTCCGCCGACCCGAGGTAGGCCTCGATGACCGCCGGGTCCGCCGCGACCTCGTCCGGCGCGCCGCTGGCGATGACCTCACCGAAGTTGAGGACGACGACCCGGGTGCAGGTCTGCAGCACCATGCCGACGTTGTGCTCGATGAACAGGATGGTGAGCCCGTCCCGCGCCAGCGAGCGGATGAGCTCGGACAGCCGCGCCGCCTCGACGTGGTTCATCCCGGCCGCCGGCTCGTCGAGGATCAGCAGCGACGGGTCCGAGGCCAGCGCACGGGCGATCTCGAGCCTGCGCTGGTCCCCGTAGGACAGCGATTCGGCCCGGTTGGCGGCGAGCTCGCTGAGCCCGACGCGTTCCAGGCAGCGGGCCGCCTGCCGCAGCGCGGCCTGCTCGTCCCGGCGCGCCGAGGGCAGCCAGAAGAGCCGCCGCAGGAACGTCGGACGGCTGACCAGGTGGGCGCCGACCAGGACGTTCTCCAGGGCGGACAGCCGGTTGAACAGCTTGGAGTGCTGGAACGTCCGGCTGACGCCGGCCGCCGCGATGCGGTGGACCGGGGTGCTCCCGACCGTCGTCCCGAGGACCGTGGCGCTGCCCGAGCTGGGCGGGACCAGCCCGCTGATCATGTTGACCAGCGTGGTCTTGCCGGCTCCGTTGGGACCGATCAGGCCGACGACCTCGCCGGCCCGGATCTCCAGGTCCACCCCTCGCACGGCGTGCACACCGCCGTACTCCTTGCCCAGCCCGGACAGGGTGACCACCGGCTCGCCGGCTTCCGGGTGGCGGCGGCCGGCGAGCCCGGTCGCGTCGTCGTCGGCGGCACCGGACGGCATGCGCGTGCGGCGCGGGATGAGGCTCGCCAGGCCCCCGGGCAGGAAAAGGATGACGACGAGCAGCAGCAGGCTGGCGAGGAACGGCCTGATCCAGCCGGCCTCCACCCCGACCGCCCGCTGGATCTCCGGGACGATCGTCTGGAACCCGCTGCCCAGCAGCGGCCCCAGGAACATCGTGGAGCCGCCGACCACCGCCGTGACCAGGCCCTCGACGGCAGCCACGAAGTCGAAGTCGTTCGGCGCGATCAGCCGCACGTAGTAGGCGTAGAGGACGCCGTACAGCCCGGCGACGGCGCCCGCGGTGATGAACGCCGCCAGCCGGTGGCGCCCCACGTCGATGCCCATGGACCGTGCGGCGAGCTCGTCCTCGCGGATGGCCTCGAGCGCGCGCCCGTACCGGGACCGTCCCATCCGCCAGAACCAGTAGGCGACCAGTGCGAGCGCCGTCCAGGCCATGCCGACGGTGAGGACCCGCGGCACGCCGAGCCCCTGCGCCCCGCCGGTCCACTCCTGGTTGAGCAGCACCACGCGCACCGCCTCGGCGAAGCCGAGGGTGGCGATGGCGAGGAAGACCCCGCGCAGGTGCATCGTCGGCAGGCCGAGGACGACGGCGCCGAGGGCACCGACGGACATGCCGATGGCCACGGCGACCAGCAGCGAGGGGACGTCGCCGACGTCGTCCGGGGCGGGTGCCAGGTAGGCCCCGGAGAACGCCGCCAGAGCGGCGAAGCCGGCCTGGCCGAGGCTGAGCTGCCCGGCGATCAGGACGGCGTAGAAGGAGTAGGCGAAGATCGCGCCCAGCGCGATGAAGGTCAGCGTGGTGGCGTACTGGCCCAGCATCAGACCTCCCGGACCTTCCGCGCGCCGAGCAGCCCCTGCGGGCGCAGCAGCAGGATCACGAACAGCAGGCCGAACGCGATGACGTTCACCCAGGACGAGCCGATGTGCTGCACGGCGAACACCTCGGCCAGGCCGAGCAGCAGCCCGCCGATGAGCGCGCCGGGCAGCGAGCCCATGCCGCCGACGATGATCACGGCCAGGCCCTTGAGCTCGATCGCGGCGCCCATGCCCAGCTGGGCGGTGTTCACGTTGATCGCGAAGAGCACGCCGGCGACCGCGCCGAGCGCCGAGGAGATCGCGAAGGTGACCGCGGTGACCCGGTCGACGTTCACCCCGAGCACCCGCGCCGCCGTCGGGTTCTCCGCGACCGCGCGCATCCCGCGGCCGAGCCGGGTCCGGGTGACCATGTAGGTCAGGCCCACCATCAGGGCGAGGGAGACGGCGAGGATCACCACCTGCACCAGGGTCACCTGCGCGCCGAACACCTCGAACCGGGTGTCCGGGAACGAGCCGGGCGGGAAGCGGCGGGTGTCGGGGCCGTAGCGCCACTGCAGCAGCGCGATGAGCATGCCGGCCAGCGCGATCGAGGAGATCAGCCCGGCGAAGTGCGCGTCGGCCCGGTTCTTGAGCGGCCGGAACGCCACGCGCTCGATGACCAGCCCCAGGACGGCGCCGAAGACGAACACGACCGGCAGTGCGGCCCAGAGGGACAGCCCGCCGCGCTCGACCAGCTCGATGCCGACGAAGGCGGAGGCGGCGAAGACCGCTGGGTGGGCGAGGTTCAGCCGGTCGAGGATGCCGAACACCAGCGTGAAGCCGATGGCGAACAACGCGTAGATGGAGCCGATGAAGATGCCGTTGAGGAGCTGCTGCACAGCGTTGCCTGTTCTCGTCGTGGGTGCCGGGGCACGGTAGCCGACACGTGGCCGGGGCCCGGTCCGAGGACCGGGCCCCGGCGGAGTCCCGGCGTGGCGCCGCCCCGTCAGCCGGCCGGCGCCACGCGAGGGGTCACTGCAGGACGGCGAACCGGCCGTCCTCGACGACCTGGACGACGGCCGGGTGGTCGGCGTCCCGGTTCTCGTCGATGGAGAACTCGCCGAGGACGGTGGGCACGTCCTCGATCTGCCCCAGCGCCTCCTGGATGCTGTCCCGCTCGGCGGAGCAGTTGGCGCGCACGGCCTGGTCGACGAGCTTGAGCCCGGTGTAGGCCTGGGCGGCGAACTGGTCGGGCTGCGCGCCGTACTCGGCCTCGTAGGCCTGGAGGAACGCCTGGTTCTCCGGGTTGTCGGAGGCGGAGTTCCAGGCGGCGCCGACGACGACGCCCTCGGCCGCCGGCCCGGCGTCGGCCATCAGCCGCGGGTTGTTGAACCCGTTGCCGCCGATGATGGGCACGTCGATGCCGAGCTCGCGGGCCTGGGTCACCAGCGGCACCGCGGCCTCGATCAGCGCCGAGACCACGAGCGCGTCCGGCTCGTTCTCCTGCGCCTGGGTCAGCAGGGCGCGGAAGTCGGTGTCGGACTTGGAGAAGGTGATCGTCTCGCTGATCGTCACGCCCTGGTCCTCCAGCGCGCCGGCGAACGCCTCGTAGCCGGACTCGGTGAACGCGTCGTCGTTGCTGTACATGACCACGACGTCCTCGAGGCCGAACTGCTCGGTGGCGGCCTCGATCGTCTGCGGGATGACCGCCTGCTCGGTGAGGGAGTCGCGGAAGATGTAGTCGCCGATCTCGGTCACCCCCTCGGCCGTGTTGGAGATGCCCAGCACCGGCACGCCGGCATCCTGGGCGATCGGGTCGGCCTGGACGGCCGCGTTGGACAGCGTGGGCCCGATGATCAGGCTCACGCCGTCGTTGACGAACTCTTCGAAGAGCGTGATCCCCTGACGGGGGTCGGTCTGGTCGTCCTCGATCGTCAGGTCGTAGGTGACGCCGCCCTGCTCGGCCAGCTCCGAGGCGGCGAGCTCCAGGCCGCGCTGCTGCGACTCGCCGTAGCTGGCCGCGGCACCGGTCAGGCTGAGCACCGCGCCGAGGGGCACCTCGCCCTCGATGGTGCACGACTCCCCGCTGCCCTCGCCGGTGAGCCCGGCGGCGGACTCACCGCCGCCGGACTCGCCGGAGCCGCAGGACGCGAGGAGGAGGGCCGCGGCGCCGGCCGCGGCGACGGTGTGGAGCTTGGTGCGCATGTCTCTCCCTTGTCGAGAACGACGACCGGCCGACCGCGAGGAGGCGGCCGCGCGGCACTGGCGGACGGGCCCGTCCGGGGCACCGGGCGTCGTGGGCCGACCGGAGCCGGTCGGCTGGTTACGGGGGTCACAGTAGGCACCTCCCGGCGCACCTCCGGCAGGGGCTGGGCAAGCGTGCCCAGAACGTGACCGTCCGGAACTCGGCGAGCTGCGCGTCGGCGGCTCGGGAAGCCGGGCCGATGACGCCGGGTGCAGGATGGGCCGTTCCCTCTCCCCCTCCCGGAGGTCCCCTGTGCCCGTAC
>NZ_SSXB01000136.1:0-6032 GCF_021698995.1 Blastococcus sp. KM273129
GACCCGACCACCGCGCTGCACCCCACGGCCGGACGCTGAAGCACCCGGCCCGATGCCCCCTGCCCGCTACAGCTCTTGACTGGCGAGGCGAAAGCTAGGCGGGGGACCAGCACCCCGCGGATCGGCGGCCCGGTGGGGTCGCCGATCCGGGGGAACGGGGTCAGCAGGGTCACGACCAGGGCGTGTCGACCGGCCCGGGACGGCTCGGGTACGCTGGACGGGTTGCTGCGCCACCGCGCAGGCGCCTCCGGGCGCCGCCGGGACGGCGTGCGCAGCCCGTCCAAGCACCCGGCGCCCCCCGGTCGTGCGCGCCGGACACAGAGCTCGACGTGAGAAACGCGAACAGGAGTCAGTGGTGTACGCAGTGGTGAAGGCTGGCGGGAGCCAGCACAAGGTGGCCGTGGGCGACACGTTCACGATCAACCGTCTCGCCGGTGAGGCTGGCGACACCGTCACCCTGCCGGCCATCCTCCTGGTCGACGGTGAGACCGTCACCAGCGACGCGGCGGCCCTGGCGAAGGTGACCGTGACGGGTGAGATCCTCGCCCACGGCAAGGGTCCCAAGATCCACATCCACAAGTTCAAGAACAAGACCGGTTACCACAAGCGTCAGGGGCACCGTCAGCGCCTCACCGACGTCGTGGTCCGCGACATCACGAAGGGCTGACGCCGACATGGCACACAAGAAGGGCGCCTCGTCCTCCCGGAACGGCCGCGACTCGAACGCCCAGCGCCTCGGCGTGAAGCGCTTCGGCGGCCAGGTCGTCAAGGCCGGCGAGATCATCGTCCGCCAGCGCGGTACCCACTTCCACCCGGGCCTGGGTGTCGGCCGCGGTGGCGACGACACGCTGTTCGCGCTCGCGCCGGGCGCGGTCACCTTCGGCACCCGGCGGGGACGCAAGACCGTCTCCATCACCGCCGTCGAGGCCTGAAGAAGTACCCCGCTGCCCCCCACCCCCCGCAGGCTCGGGGCGGGGCCGTGCAGCGGGGCCACCACATTCGTCTCGCCAACGAGCGCACGGGCCGATCGGCCCGTGCGCTCGTGGCGTTCTGAAGCCAGCTAGGAGGTGGCGGGCATGGCCGCTTTCGTCGACCGGGTGACCATCCACGTCGCCGCCGGCAACGGCGGGCACGGCGTGTCGTCGGTGCACCGGGAGAAGTTCAAGCCGCTCGGGGGGCCCGACGGCGGCAACGGCGGTGACGGCGGCGACGTCGTCCTCGAGGTGGACCCGAGCGTGCACACGCTGCTGGACTTCCACCACCGCCCGCACCAGAAGGCGGCCAACGGCCGGCCCGGCGCCGGCAGCAACCGGCACGGCGCCCGTGGCGAGGACCGCGTGCTGCGCGTCCCCGAGGGCACGGTCGTGACCACCCTGGACGGCCGGCAGATCGCCGACATGGTCGGCGCCGGCACCCGGGTGGTGCTCGCGCACGGCGGCAAGGGTGGCCTCGGGAACGCGGCGCTGGCCAACAACCGCCGCAAGGCGCCCGGCTTCGCGCTGCTCGGCGAGCCCGGTGAGGCGCTCGACGCGGTGCTGGAGCTCAAGAGCATCGCCGACGTCGGGCTGGTCGGGTACCCGTCGGCGGGGAAGTCCTCGCTGGTCGCCGCCATGTCGGCGGCCCGGCCGAAGATCGCCGACTACCCGTTCACCACGCTGGTGCCCAACCTCGGCGTGGTGCGTTCCGGCGACACCGTCTACACGATGGCCGACGTGCCGGGCCTGATCCCCGGGGCCTCGGCCGGCAAGGGCCTGGGCCTGCAGTTCCTGCGGCACGTCGAGCGCTGCGCCGTCCTGGTGCACGTCATCGACATGGCGACCATGGAGCCCGGGCGCGACCCCGAGACCGACATCGACGCGCTGGAGCACGAGCTCGCCCGGTACTCCGAGGCGGCGGCCGGCGGCGACGAGCTCGACCTGGTCGGCAGGCTCCGCATCGCGGTGCTCAACAAGATCGACGTCCCCGACGGCCGGGAGCTGGTCGACCTGGTCCGCGGCACCCTGGAGGCCCGCGGGCTGCAGGTCTTCCCGATCAGCGCCGTCACCGGTGAGGGGCTCGCCGCGTTCGGCTACGCACTGGCGGCCGCCGTCGAGGAGCACCGCGCCTCGCTGCCGGCGCCCGAGCCGGCGCGGGTGACGCTGACCCCGCGGGCCGTCGACGACAGCGGCTTCACCGTGGCGCGCGACCCCGACGACCCGGACTCCTTCGTCGTCCGCGGCGTGAAGCCGGAGCGGTGGGTGCGGCAGACCGACTTCACCAACGACGAGGCCGTCGGCTACCTCGCCGACCGGCTGAACCGGCTCGGCGTCGAGGAGGAGCTGGCCAAGGCCGGCGCCCGCGAGGGCGACGCCGTCACCATCGGCGACGTCACCTTCGACTGGGCGCCGACGCTGCCCGCCGGCACCCTCACCGCCGAGGAGTCCGCGGGTCTGGGCGGGCGCGGCACCGACAACCGGCTCGAGAGCAACGAGCGGATCGGGGCCTCCGAGCGGCTGGCGGCCAAGCGCGCCCGCCGCATGCCCTTCGAGGCCACCGAGGCGGGCTGGACCGACGCGGAGCTCGAGGAGCTGGCCGACGACCTGCCCGGTGGGGCCGGCGAGGGGGACCGGTGACCCCGGCCGCCGCCCGCCCCGCGATCGCCGGGGCGGGCCGGGTCGTGGTGAAGGTCGGCTCCTCCTCGCTCACCACCCTGCCCGGTGGCCTGGACGTCCAGCGGCTGACCGCCCTGGTCGACGCGCTCGCCGCGGTGCGGGCGTCCGGCCGGGAGGTCGTCCTGGTCTCCTCCGGCGCGATCGCCGCCGGGCTGGCGCCACTCGGCCTCGACGGGCGCCCCCGGGACCTCGCGACCGCGCAGGCCGCGGCCAGCGTCGGCCAGCTGCGGCTGGTGCAGACCTACGCCGACGCGTTCGCCCGCCACGGGATCACCGTCGGCCAGGTGCTGCTCACCGCCGACGACCTCACCCGGCGCAGCCACTACCGCAACGCCCGCCGGACCGTCGACCGGCTGCTGGACCTCGGCGTGCTGCCGGTCGTCAACGAGAACGACACGGTCGCCACCGACGAGATCCGCTTCGGCGACAACGACCGGCTCGCCGCCCTGGTCGCCCACGTCTCGCAGGCCGAAGCCCTGGTGCTGCTCTCCGACGTCGACGGCGTGTACGACGGCGACCCGCGGACCGGCCCGGCCCAGCTCGTCGACACCGTGCGCGACCCGGCGGACCTGGCCGCGGTCGTCCTCGGCTCGGCCAGCCGCAACGGCGTGGGCACCGGGGGGATGGCGACCAAGGTCGAGGCGGCGTTCATCGCCGCGCACGCCGGGGTGCCCGTGGTGGTCACGTCCACCCCGCAGGCCGGTGGCGCGCTGGCGGGCGAGCGGGTGGGCACCCTGTTCGCGCCGATGGGCAAGCGGCCCAGCGCCCGCCAGTTCTGGCTGCGCTACGCCAGCCGTCCCCGGGGCCGGCTGCTCCTCGACGACGGCGCGGTCGCCGCGCTCCGCGAGCGGCACGCCTCGCTGCTGGCGGCCGGGATCACCGGGGTCGCGGGTGAGTTCGTCGCCGACGACCCGGTGGAGCTGGTCGGGCCCGACGGCGTGGTGGTCGCCCGCGGGCTGGTCGCCTACGACGCCCGCGAGATGCCCCGCCTGCTCGGCCGCAAGACCGGCGATCTCCCGGCCGAGTACCGCCGCGAGGTGGTGCACCGCGACGAGATGGTGCTGGTCGGACGCCTGCGCTGAGCGCCCTGCTCCGGCTGAGAGACTGACCCGGTGACGATCCGCCCCATCCGCGAACTCGGCGACCCGGTTCTGCGCACCCCCTCGGACCCCGTCCGGGCCTTCGACGGCTGGCTGGCCGCGCTGGTCCGCGACCTGGAGGAGACCGTCGACCACCCCGGCCGGGCCGGGGTCGCGGCGCCGCAGATCGGCGTCAACGTGCGGGCCTTCTCCTACAACATCGACGGCGTCATCGGGCACATGGTCAACCCGGTCATCGTCGAGCGCTCCGAGGAGATCCAGGACGGCGACGAGGGCTGCCTGTCGGTGCCGGGGATCTGGGCACCGACCGTGCGCGCGATGCGCTGCGTCGCGGAGGGCTTCGACGTCGACGGCAAGCCGCTGCGGCTGGAGGGTGAGGGGCTGATGGCCCGCTGCCTCCAGCACGAGGTCGACCACCTCGACGGCAAGGTCTTCCTGGACCGGCTCACCGGTGACGCCCGGAAGGCCGCCCTGCGGGCGCTGCGCGAGCGCTGACGCGTCCTCCGGCCGAGGGCCACCCGGCCGTGGCAGAGTGCTCCGTCGGAGAGAACCGTTCTCAGCCGATCGGAGTGGCCGTGCCACCGGTGGTGCGCGACGACGTCCCGGCCGGCGGCGTCGACCAGGCCGTGAAGCCGTCGCGGGTGCAGGCCTCCGACGTGCTGCTCGTCCTGCTGCTGGTCGCCATCGGCCTGTACTTCCTCGCGCCCGGCTGGTTCGGCTTCCCGGCCCTGCAGGCGTGGTCGACGGTGTTCGTCGCCATCTGCCTGCAGGCGCTGCCGTTCCTCGTCCTCGGCGTCCTGGTCTCCGCCGCGGTGACGGCCCTGGTGCCGCCGTCGTTCTTCGAGCGGCTGCTTCCCCGCAGCCCGGTGGCCGCGGTGCCGGCCGCGGGGGCGGCGGGTGCGGTCCTGCCCGGCTGCGAGTGCGCCTCGGTGCCGGTGGCCGGCAGCCTCGTGCGCCGGGGGGTGGCACCGGCCGCGGCGCTGGCCTTCCTGCTCTCCGCACCGGCGATCAACCCCGTGGTCGTGGTCGCCACCGTCGTCGCCTTCCCGGGCGAGCCGATGATGGCGGTCGGCCGGTTCGTCGCCTCGCTGGTCGTCGCCGTGGTCATGGGCTGGTTGTGGGCGGTCTTCGGGCGGCCGGAGTGGATCCGGCTCCGGCAGCGGGCCGGGGCGCACCCGGAGGCGGGGCGCGCCCGGCTGTTCGTGGGCACGGCGCAGCACGACTTCACCCACGCCGGCGGGTTCCTCGTGCTGGGGGCGCTCGCGGCGGCGACGCTCAACGTCGTCGTCCCGCGGCCGTGGCTCGACGCGCTGGCGGAGAACCCCGCCGTCGCAGTCCTCGTCCTCGCGGTGCTCGCCGTCGTGCTCGCCATCTGCTCGGAGGCGGACGCCTTCGTCGCGGCCAGCCTCACCTCGTTCAGCCTCACGGCGCGCCTGGTGTTCCTGGTCGTCGGTCCGGTGGTGGACGTCAAGCTGATCGCCCTGCAGGCCGGCACCTTCGGGCCGCGGTTCGCCCTCCGGTTCGCGCCGGTCACGTTCCTGGTCGCCGTCGCGACGGCGCTGCTGGTCGCGTGGGTCCTGCTGTGAGGCGGGCTCCGTGGCGCGGGTGATCCAGCAGCTGCTGCTGGTCCTCCTGGGCGGGGTCGTGCTCCGCACCGCGCTGACCGACGCCCACCTGGCCTACGTCCAGCCGGGGTTCCGGCCGCTGCTCGTCGGGGCCGGTGCGGTGCTGCTGGCGCTCGCCGCTGCCGGGCTGCTGGGCACCCGGCGGCATGCGGACGACGGGCACCACCACGACGGGCACCACCACGACGGGCACCACCACGACGGGCACCACCACGACGGGCACCACCACGACGGGCACCACCACGACGGGCACCACCACGACGTGGCCCCGAGCACCTGGCTGCTGGTGCTCCCGGTCGCCGTCCTGCTGCTGGTGGCCCCGCCCGCTCTCGGGGCGTTCACGGCCGAGCGGCAGGCGCAGCCCATCGCGGTCCCCGCCGGTGCGCGGTCCTCCGCCGCGCTGCTCGGGCCGGACGACGAGGGGGCGGACCACCGCACCCTCACGCTGCTCGAGTACGGGATCCACGCCCTCGCCCCGGGGAGCCCGGCGCTGACCGGCCGGTCGGTCCGGTTGCAGGGGTTCGCGCTGCCGCGGGACGGCGGCGGCTGGTACGTGGCGCGGATCCGGATCGGCTGCTGCGCGGCCGACGCGGTGCCGATCGCCGTCGTCCTGTCCGGGGCGCCCGAGGACCTCGAGGAGGGGGAGTGGGTCGAGG
>NZ_SSXB01000137.1:0-5856 GCF_021698995.1 Blastococcus sp. KM273129
CACCGATCTGCAGCTCGACCCGACCCGGGACTACCAACGCCAAGCCCCAACGTGAACGATGTCGCGGGACACCTGTGAACGGTGTCCCGCGACATCGCAACTGAGCCGACGAGGGGACTCGAACCCCTAACCGCCCGATTACAAGTCGGGTGCGCTACCAGTTGCGCCACGCCGGCGGGACGTGGGGACAGGTCCCGGGACAAGGATAGGGACACGGCCGGGGCGGAACCGCGCGGCGCCGTCCGACCCGCTGATCGTCCAGGGGCTGCCGTCGTACCTGCCTCGTGGCCGCGGGGGGAGCTGCCCGCGCTCCGGCTCCGGCTCCGGCTCCGGCTCCGGCCAGCCTCTCCCGGGACGGGTCCGCGCTGCCTCCCGGCTCGCGCCCCCTCGATCCCGTCGTCCCCCGGTGGCAGGCTGGCCGTGCCGCAGGACGGCGGCGCGGGAGTCGAGGGAGGCAGCCGTGCAGGACGTGGTGGTCCGCCGGCACGTGGCCGCGCCGGTGCAGCAGGTCTGGCAGGTGGCGACCGACCTGACGGGTTCGCCGCAGGTGCTCCGCGGGGTCGACGCCGTGGAGGTGCTCACCCCGGGCCCCTTCGACGTCGGGACGCGGTGGCGGGAGACCCGCACGATGATGGGCCGGTCGGCGACCGAGGAGATGACCGTGACCGCGGTGGAGCCGCAGCGCTCCTACCGGGTCGAGGCGGCGGGCCGGGGCGCCCACTACGTCTCGACCCTCGCGTTCGCCCCGTCCGCCGACGGGGGCACGGACGTGACGATGACCTTCGGCGGCCGGCCCACGAGCACCGTGGCGCGGGTGCTCGGCGCGGTCACCGCGCCGCTGGGACGCCGGGCCGTGGCCAAGGCGCTGCAGCAGGACCTCGACGACATCGCGGCGGCCGCCGAGCGGGCCTGACCCGGCTCACCCCCGGGCCCGGCCGTCCTCCCGGTGGTCGGGCAACCCGAGGGTCAGGCCGCCTCGGTCTCCGTGCTGGGGTCGGCGCGCGGCGGGGTGCCGCGGACGAAGCCGGTCGGGTCGACGCTGCCCAGCGGCCCGGCGGCCAGCCAGCGGGCGAAGCCGTCCGGGTCGCGGCGCTCCAGCTCGTCGAGCACCTGCGCCCGGCGGGCCACCAGCCGCTGCCGCACCGCCGGGGTCAGCGGCCGCTGCAGCTCCGCACCGGTGCGCCGCCACTCCTCCCCGAGGGTCGCCGTCGACGCCCCGCCCACGGGCCCGGCCACCGCGCCCAGCGGGGGCACCGCGCGCAATGCGGCCTCGCGCCGGTCGCGCGCCCACCGGAGAGCCGCCCAGCCGGCCGCACCGAGCCCGAGCAGCAGCAGCGCCACGCCCCCGCCGGCGAGCACCGCCGTCCCGCTCACCACCAGCAGCGCCCCGATCGTGACGGCCGCCGCCTGGCCGGCCGACTCGAGCACCGACCGGCGGCCCGGCCGCGGCGCCTCGCGCGCCACCCCGGCCGCCACGCACCCCGCGAGCGCGCCGGAGACGCAGACCGCCACCAGGCCCGGGCCCCGGAGCGCGATGCCGCCGACGACCGCCAGCACGGCCGCGCAGGCCAGGCCGACGCCGATGAGGAACCGGACGAGAGGACCACGGACGGGCACGGACAGCTCCACGGGGCCGACGGGACGGGCAGCGGGCCACGGTGCGGAGCCCGGCCCGGGACCGCCCACTACCCGCCCCGGGCCGCCGCTGCACACGGAGTTCCGCGGACGGCACCCCGCCCCGCCGAGCGCCCCGGTGACCAGGCAGGATCGGGCGCCGTGGGCTCCTCGGTGGTCGACGTCGACCTCCGCCTGGGTGCGGTGCTCGTCGCGCTGACCGCGCTGGCCGCGGTGAGCGGGCGGGTGTCCGGGCTGGGCGAGGACCGGCCGGTGCTCGTCGCGGCGGCGCGCGCCACGGCGCAGCTCACCGTCGTCTCGGCCCTGCTCCTGGTCGTCGTCCGGTCGCTCTGGCTCTCCGCCGCCTTCGTCCTCCTCATGGTGTCGGTGGCCACCGCCACCGCGGCCGGGCGCGCCACCGGCCGGCCGCTGCGCTCACCCGGGGCCGTCGCCCGGCTGGCGGCCATCGCCGTCCCGGTGGTCGGCGGCGCCGCCCCCGTGGTCGCCCTCGTGCTGGCCAGCGGCACCGTGCCGCTCCGCGGCGAGGCGGTCATCCCCATCGCCGGCATCCTGATCGGCGGCGCCATGACCGCCACCTCCCTCGCGGGCCGGCGCCTGCGCGAGGAGCTCGCGCAGCGGCGCGGCGAGGTGGAGGCCGCGCTCGCGGTCGGGCTGCTCCCCCGCGACGCGGTGCTGCTGGTCGGCCGCCCGGTCGCCGGGACCGCGCTCGTGCCGCCGCTCGACCAGACCCGCACGGTCGGGCTGGTCACCCTGCCCGGCGCCTTCGTGGGCGTGCTGCTCGGCGGCGGCAGCCCGCTCGAAGCGGGGGCGGCGCAGCTGCTGGTCCTGGTCGGGCTGCTGGCCGCCGAGGTGCTGGCCGTGTGGGCGGTCACCGAGCTCGTCGCCCGCGGCCGGGTGCTGCCCGTCCCGCGCTGACCACGGCGTCCAGGAAGCTCACAGCACCCCTCCAGCGTTGCGCCAGTGGAAGGGCCGACAGTGGGTTCCGACGCAGCAGCCGCACGGCTGCGAGGAGAGGAACGACGCGTGACCGAGCACCAGCACCAGCACCACGGCGCGGGGCAGCAGTTCGCCTGGCAGCCGCCGGCGGCGCCGCAGCCGACCACCCCCCAGCCCCTGCTGACGCCGGGCTACCCCGGTTACGGCGGGCTGCCGGCGCCGGCCGAGCAGCGCACCCCGCGCCGCGGGAGCCGGCTGCGCATCGGGCTGGCCGGCCTGGTCGCCGGGGCGGTGATCGGCGGTGGGGCCGGAGCCGGCGTCGTAGCCCTGGTCGACGAGCCGGCCGCCGGTACCGGGTCGCCGGCCTCCGCGCAGAGCGTGACCATCGAGAACCCCGACCGGGCGACCACCGCCACGGCCGCCGCGGCCAAGGCCGCACCGAGCGTCGTCACCGTGTACGTGAGCAGCGGCTCCGGCGCGGGCAGCGGCTCCGGGGTCGTCCTGACCGCCGACGGCTACGTGCTCACCAACAACCACGTCATCGCCGAGGGGGCGAGCGGGGCCGGCGCCGTCCAGGTGCGCACCGCCGACGGCACCCTCTACGACGCCGAGATCGTGGGCACCGACCCCGCCTCCGACCTCGCCGTCCTCCGCCTCGACGGCGCGGAGGACCTGGTCGCGGCCACGTTCGCCGACTCCGACGAGGTGCAGATCGGTGACGTCGCCGTCGCCATCGGCGCCCCGCTGGGCCTGTCCAACACCGTGACCGACGGGATCATCAGCGCCACGGGCCGCGCCGTCGCCACCGGCTCCACGCAGGACGACGCCACCGTCCTCGACGCCATCCAGACCGACGCGGCCATCAACCCCGGCAACTCCGGTGGTGCGCTGGTCGACGGCGCCGGCGAGGTGATCGGCATCAACACCGCGATCGCCACCGTCGCCTCGGGCCTGCCCGGCGGGCAGGGGCAGAGCGGCAACATCGGCGTCGGCTTCGCGATCCCCGCCAACACCGCGCAGCGCGTCGCCCAGCAGATCATCGAGACCGGTGACGCCACCCGCGCCTACCTCGGGGTCCGCGCCAGCACCGCCGCCGACGACCAGAACCGCGAGGTCGGCACCGGCGCCGAGGTGGCGCTGGTGGAGCCGGGCAGCGCGGCCGAGGAGGGCGGGCTGCGGGTCGGCGACGTCGTGACCGCCGTCGGCGAGCGCCCGGTCACGACCTCCACGGAGCTGACCGCCGCGATCCGCAGCGAGGCGCCGGGCGACACGGTCGAGCTGACCGTGCGCCGCGGCGGCGACACCCGCACCGTCGAGGTCGTCCTGGGCGAGACCGACTAGGACCCCGGCGACCGCCCGGCCCGGCTCCCTAGGCTGGGCCGGGTGGCCGCCCCCCGATTGACCGCCCCGCTGGCCGGCTCGCTCGACGACCCGGCCCGGGCCCGGGACCTGACCCGGATGAAGCGGCTGGCGACCGGGCTGTTCCTGCTCGCCGCGGTCGTCTTCCTCGGCTGCGTGCTGCTGGGCGAGGAGGCCGGCGCGTGGGTCGGCTACGTCCGGGCGACGGCGGAGGCCTCCATGGTCGGGGCGCTGGCGGACTGGTTCGCCGTCACCGCGCTCTTCCGGCACCCGCTGCGGCTGCCCATCCCGCACACCGCGATCATCCCGCGCAAGAAGGACCAGATCGGCGAGAGCCTCGGCACCTTCGTGCAGGAGAACTTCCTGACCCGCGCCGTCGTCGCGGAGAAGCTCGCCACCATCGACGTCCCCGGCCGGCTCGGCGCCTTCCTGGCCGCCCCCGGGCGGGCCGAGCGCCTCGGTGGCGACGCCGCCACCGCGCTGACCGGCCTCACCCAGCTGGTCAAGGACGACGACCTGCAGCCCGCCGTCGCCGCGCTCGTCGCGCGCAAGCTGCACGACACCCCCGCCGCCCCCGCGCTGGCCCGGGTGCTCGAGCTCGTGGTCGACGGCGACCGCCACCAGGAGGTGCTGTCCGCGGCCATGCGCCTCATGGCCCGGTTCCTCGACGAGAACCGGCTGGTGTTCCGGGCGCAGCTCGGCGACGCCTCCCCCGCCTGGGTGCCCGACTGGGTCGACGACCGGGTCTTCGACCGGGCCTTCGCGGGGGTGCACCGCTTCCTCGCCGAGGTCGCCGCCGACCCCCGCCACGAGCTGCGCCGCGCCTACGACGCCCGGCTGCGCGCCTACGTGCACGCCCTGCGGACCGACCCGGCCACCGCCGCGCGGGTGGAGGAGTTCAAGCACGAGGTGCTGGCCCACCCCGCCGTGCGCGACTGGTCCGGCTCGCTCTGGACGACGGCGAAGGACGCGGTGCTGACCGCCGCGGCCGACCCGGCGTCCCCCCTGCGCGCCCGCGTGACCGCGCTCATCCTCGACGGGGCGCGGCTGCTGCGCACCGACCCCACCGTGCGGGAGCTGGTGCAGCGGCACAGCGGCCAGGTGGCGGGCTACGTCGCCGAGCGCTTCTCCGGCGACCTCGCCGACCTGGTCAGCAGCACCGTCGCCCGGTGGGACACCGAGGAGACCAGCCGGCGGATCGAGCTGCAGGTGGGCCGTGACCTGCAGTGGATCCGGGTGAACGGCACCGTCGTCGGCGGCCTCGCGGGCCTGGTCATCTACACCGTCGCCCAGCTCCTGGGCTGAGCGGGCGTCAGGTCTGGATGTAGGCGACCAGCTGCTGGCGCTCCGCCTCCAGCTCGTCCAGCCGCGCCTTGACGACGTCGCCGATCGAGACGATGCCGACCAGGACGCCCTCGGCGACGACGGGCACGTGCCGCACCCGGTGGTCGGTCATCGTCCGCGCGAGGCCGTCCACGGTGGCGTCCGGGGGGCAGACGTGCACCTCGGTCGTCATCACACTGGACACCGGCTGGCCGAGCAGGTCGCTCCCCCGCTCGTGCAGCCCCCGCGCGACGTCCCGCTCGGAGACGATCCCCTCCACCCGGCGGCCGTCGGGCGACACGACGAGGGCTCCGACCTCCCTCTCCGCCAGCAGCTGGAGGGCCGACCGGATGCTCGCGGACGCCTCGACGGTGGCCACGTCGGAGCCCTTGCGCCGGAGCAGTTGGCTGATGCGCACGCTCTCCTCCTCGGGACGGTGCCGGGAGTGTGCTCCGGCGCCCCCGCCCGCGCAACGGTCCTGCGCCCGGCCCGGCGACCGCTAGCTGTACTGATCGGGCAGGTTGGTGCACTGCCTCCGCTGAAGGCGGATCTTGATGTGAGGAGGGACCTCCGGGTTGGTTGTGGGAGCCGCCAAGCACCCAC
>NZ_SSXB01000138.1:0-5695 GCF_021698995.1 Blastococcus sp. KM273129
ACCTCCGGGCGGATGTGGGCCTTAGACA
This sequence comes from Blastococcus sp. KM273129, assembly GCF_021698995.1. Lineage (NCBI taxonomy): Bacteria > Bacillati > Actinomycetota > Actinomycetes > Geodermatophilales > Geodermatophilaceae > Blastococcus > Blastococcus sp. KM273129. The sequence goes on from NZ_SSXB01000138.1 coordinate 29, forward strand.
AGCCACACCCCACTCGGAGGTTCTCCTGCGTTCAAGTCCGGCCGTCGTCACCAACGTCCTGGCCGGGTACACCTAGCCGGCCGCCCGACCTCAGCGCACGCGGGAGGGCACGAAGGGCGGCCGCAGGACCTCGACGGGCTCCCGGCGCCCCCGGACGTCGATGGTCAACGAGGCCCCCTCCGCCACCCCGGCGGCGGCGTCGAGCAGCGCCAGCCCGATGCCGACCCGCAGGGTGGGCGAGAACGTGCCGCTGGTCACCTCGCCGACCCGCGAGCCGTCGCCGTCGAGGACGGCCATGCCCGGCCGGGGGATGCCGCGGCCGGCGGCCCGCAGGCCCCACAGCAGGCGTGCCGGTCCGGCCTCCTTCTCGGCCAGCAGCGCCTCGCGACCCCAGAACGCGGGCTTGCGCCAGCCCACCGCCCAGCCCGCGCGGGCCTGCACCGGGCTGATCTCGCGGGACAGCTCGTGGCCGTGCAACGGGTAGCCCATCTCGGTCCGCAGGGTGTCCCGGGCCCCCAGCCCGCACGGCCGGATGCCGAGGTCCTGCCCGGCGTCCAGGACGGCGTCCCACATCTCGCCGGCCCGCTCCGCAGCGACCAGGAGCTCGTAGCCGTGCTCACCGGTGTAGCCGGTGCGGCAGACCGTCACCTCGGCCCCGCCTCCCCCGGTGCCGGTCACGAACGACATGTAGCCGATCTCGCCGGGCACGCCCAGCAGCTCGAGGACCTGCAGCGAGCGCGGCCCCTGGACGGCGAGGACGGCGACCTCGGTGTGCCGGTCGACCACCTCGACGCCGGGCGGGGCAGCGTCGGCCAGCCGGCCCAGGACCTCGGCGGCGTTGGCGGCGTTGGGCACCAGCAGGACGTCGTCGGGCCCGTGCAGGTAGACGATCAGGTCGTCGACCACGCCGCCGGCACCCTCCTCGCCGTCGGGCACGCAGCACATCGTGTACTGCGCCTGTCCCGGGCCGATCCGGGAGAGGTCGTTGGTGAGGCACGAGTCGACGAAGGCGGCGGCCCCCGGGCCCCGGACGGTGCCCGTGCCGAGGTGGGAGACGTCGAACAGGCCCACGCCCTCGCGCACCGCGGCGTGCTCGGCCAGCACGCCGCCACCGGCGTACTCGATGGGCATGGACCAGCCGCTGAAGTCGGCCAGCTTCGCCCCGGCCGCCAGGTGCCGGTCGTGGAGCGGCGAGGTGCGCGTCGTCACCCCGGCCACGCTAGCGGGTCCCACCCGCACCCCGGTGACGAGCTGGGACGGCCCCGCCGCAGGGCCCCGCCGCGAGGCTGCGGGCGGTGGAGGGCAACGGGGTCCTTCTACGATCGTCCGGTGCCGCCGACGATCTCCGCCACCGACCACCCGCTCGAGAAGCTGACCGGCGACGCCGTCGTCGTCGCCGTCGGCAAGGGGCCCGACGGCCCCCTCCCCACGCCCGGCGCGGAGGCCCTGGACCGCCTCCTCGGCGGCCGGCTCCTCCCGGCGCTGACCGACCTGGGCGCCCGCGGCGCCGAGGACGAGGTGACCCGCCTCCCCTCCTTCGGCCAGGGCCCCTTCCCCGTCGTCGCCGTCGTCGGGCTGGGCGCGCCGGAGGCGTCCGGCGGCTACCGCCCCGAGAGCCTGCGCCGCGCCGCCGGGGCCGCCAGCCGCGCGCTCCGCGGCCGCCGCTCCGTGGTGAGCCTGCTCGCCGCCGTCGGCGGGACACCGGACGACGAGCGCCTGCACGCCGTCGGCGAGGGCTCCCTGCTGGGCGCCTACGAATTCACCGCCTACAAGTCCCAGCTGCCCGCCGACCGCCCGGCCCCGCCGAGCGAGTTCACGATCGTGGTCCCCGGTGCGGGGGCCGCCGAGGCCGCGCTGCGCCGCGTGCGCGCCGTCGCCGACGCCGTCGCCCTGGTCCGCGACCTGGTCAACACCCCGCCGAACGACCTCCACCCCGCCGAGCTCGCCGCCCGCGGCGCGGCCGCAGGCGAGAAGCTCGGTCTCACCGCCGAGATCCTCGACGAGGAGGCCCTCGCGGCCGGTGGCTACGGCGGCATCCTCGCCGTCGGCGGCGGCTCCACCCGCAAGCCGCGGCTGCTGCGCCTCACCTACTCCGGCACGGGCGCCCGCAAGAGGGTGGCGCTGGTCGGCAAGGGCATCACGTTCGACAGCGGCGGCATCTCGATCAAGCCCGCCGCGAAGATGGAGGACATGAAGAGCGACATGGCCGGAGCCGCGGCCGTGATCGCCACCGTGTGCCTCGTCGCCGAGCTCGGGTTGCCGGTGGAGGTCGTGGCCACCGTGCCGATGGCCGAGAACCTGCCCAGCGGCACTGCCTACCGGCCGGCCGACGTCATCACCTTCCGCAACGGCAAGAAGGCGGAGATCACCAACACCGACGCCGAGGGGCGCGTCGTGCTCGCCGATGCCATCGCCCGCGCGGCCGAGGACTCCCCCGACGTGCTGCTGGAGACCTCCACGCTCACCGGCGCTCAGATGGTCGCGCTGGGCGCGCGCACCGCGGGCGTGATGGGCAGCGACGACCTCCGCGACGCCGTGATCGCCGCCGCCGGGCGCAGCGGCGAGCTGATGTGGCCCATGCCGCTGCCCCCGGAGCTGCGCAAGGGCATCGACTCGACGGTCGCGGACTTCGTGAACGCCAACACCGACCGGATGGGCGGGATGCTCGTCGGCGGCCACTTCCTGGCCGAGTTCGTGCCGGACGGGCTGCCGTGGGCGCACATCGACATCGCCGGGCCGAGCTACAACACCTCGGCGCCGTGGGGCTACACGCCGAAGGGCGGCACCGGCGTCCCCGTGCGCACCCTGCTGGCGACGATCGAGGCCCTCATCGCCGAAGGCTGACCGGCGTTTTGTGCACTTTCCGCCGCGGCGGAAAGTGCACAAAACGCCCGCCCGTCAGAGGCGGTCCCGTTTCTGGCGGGCGCTCCAGTCGCGCATCCGCTGGGGGTAGCCGGTCACCTGGGCGTCGTACACCGGGATGGCGAGCTCCTTGGACAGCCGCCGGGCCACGTCGGGGCCGTCGATGCGCCGGCGGGTCCACTCGCCGTCGGCCGCGACGAGCACGATCGTGGCCTCGGTGACGGCTGTCCGCGGCTCCACGAAGCCCTCGACGCCCCGGCGGCTGGCCACGAACTCCTCGAGGTGCCTCAGGTCGCCCCGCTGCGACGCGCGGTCGAGGGTGGCCCGGCCCGCGGCCCCCCGGCGCGCGCGCCAGCGTCCGAACAGCCCCATCCACCCTCTCCGTCCTGCCGGGTCGCCTGATCACCGCGACGCTCGCGAGAGCAACGGCGGTCCGGGCCAGGTCGTTCCCGGAGTGGCAGGATGGGCGACAGCCCCCGCCCGCTCGAGCGGGGACGCCGCCCGTCGCAACCGAGGAGCATCCGTGAGCGCACCCACCTCCCCCGCCGACCTGGTCATCCTCGGCGGTGGCTCGGGCGGATATGCCGCGGCGTTCCGGGCCTCCGAGCTCGGCCTGGACGTGGTGCTGATCGAGAAGGACAAGGTCGGCGGCACCTGCCTGCACCGTGGCTGCATCCCGACCAAGGCCCTGCTGCACGCCGGCGAGGTGGCCGACCTGGCCCGCGAGGGCGAGCAGTTCGGCGTCAAGACGTCGCTGGCCGGCATCGACATGGACGGCGTCAACAGCTACAAGGACGGCGTCATCTCCAAGCTCTACAAGGGGCTGCAGGGCCTGGTGAAGGCCCGGAAGATCACCTATGTCGAGGGCGAGGGCCGGCTCACCTCCCCGACCACCGTCGAGGTGAACGGCGAGACCTACGAGGGCAAGCACGTCCTGCTGGCCACCGGCTCCTACCCGCGGTCGCTGCCCGGCCTGGAGATCGACGGCACCAAGGTCATCACCAGTGACCACGCGCTGAACCTCGACCGCGTCCCGAGCTCGGCGATCATCCTGGGCGGCGGCGTCATCGGCTGCGAGTTCGCCAGCGCCTGGAAGTCCTTCGGCGTCGACGTCACGATCGTCGAGGCGCTGCCGCACCTGGTGCCGCTGGAGGACGAGGCCGCCTCCAAGCTCCTCGAGCGCGCCTTCCGCCGCCGCAAGATCGCCTTCGAGCTGGGCAGCCGCTTCTCCGGCGTGCAGAGCACCGAGAACGGCGTCAAGGTGTCTTTGGAGAACGGCAAGGAGATCGAGGCCGAGCTGCTGCTCGTCGCCGTCGGCCGCGGCCCGGTCAGCTCCGGGCTCGGGTACGAGGAGGTGGGCGTCGCCATGGAGCGCGGCTACGTCCTCGTCGACGAGTACATGCGCACCAACGTCCCGACGATCTCCGCCGTGGGCGACCTGGTGCCCACCCTCCAGCTGGCCCACGTCGGCTTCGGCGAGGGCATCCTCGTCGCGGAGCGCGTCGCCGGGCTGGAGCCCGCCCCGATCGACTACGCGGGCGTCCCGCGCATCACCTACTCCGACCCCGAGGTCGCCTCCGTCGGGCTCACCGAGGCCCAGGCCAAGGAGCGCTACGGCGAGGTGAAGACCCTGACGTACGACCTCGCCGGCAACGGCCGCAGCCAGATCCTGAAGACGACGGGCGCGGTGAAGCTGGTGCAGGCCCCCGACGGCCCCGTCGTGGGCATCCACATGGTCGGCAGCCGCGTCGGCGAGCTCATCGCCGAGGCCCAGCTGATCTACAACTGGGAGGCCGAGGCCGACGACGTCGCCAGCCTCATCCACCCGCACCCGACGCAGAGCGAGGCGCTCGGCGAGGCGCACCTCGCGCTCGCCGGCAAGCCCCTGCACGTGCACGGCTGACAACCGCTCGATCCCCCACCCACCCAGCGCCAGAAGGAGCACTGCCCCGATGCCGACGTCCGTCACCATGCCCGCCCTGGGCGAGAGCGTCACCGAGGGCACGGTCACCCGCTGGCTCAAGCAGGAGGGGGACCAGGTCGAGGCCGACGAGCCCCTCCTCGAGGTGTCGACCGACAAGGTCGACACCGAGATCCCCTCCCCCGCCGCCGGTGTGCTCACGAAGATCCTCGTGGCCGAGGACGAGACGGTCGACGTCGGCGCGGAGCTCGCGGTGATCGGCGGTGGCGACGGCGACGAGGACGCGGGCAGCCCCCCGGCCTCCGCCGAGGACGCCGACACCACGCCGCAGACCCCCGACGAGCAGGTCGACGACGCCGGCGGTGAGCCGGAGCAGGCCGCCGAGCCGGAACCCCAGCCGGCGCAGTCGTCGGACTCCGGCGGCGGGGGCGGCTCCGGCGGCGGCGAGGGCACCCCGGTCACGATGCCGGCGCTCGGCGAGAGCGTCACCGAGGGCACCGTCACCCGCTGGCTGAAGGCCGTCGGCGACGAGGTGACCGCCGACGAGCCCCTCCTGGAGGTCTCCACCGACAAGGTCGACACCGAGATCCCGGCGCCGGTCAGCGGCACGCTGCTGGAGATCACGGTCGACGAGGACGAGACCGTCGACGTCGGCGCGCAGCTCGCGGTGATCGGCACCGGCGCGGCCGGTGGCGGCGGCGCTCCCCAGCAGGAGGCCCCCCAGCAGGAGGCCCCGAAGCAGGAGGCCCCGAAGCAGGAGGCCCCGGCGCAGCCCGAGCCGCAGGCGGCACCCGAGGCGAAGCAGGCCGACGCGGCCAGCGAGCAGCCCGGTGGCGACTACGGCGCGAGCGGCGCCCAGCCGTCGGACTCGCCCACCTCCGCCC
>NZ_SSXB01000139.1:0-5519 GCF_021698995.1 Blastococcus sp. KM273129
CGGTGCCGGAGCCGGCCGCCGTCGACCCGCTGCGGCCCGCCGCGGGCACGCCCGCCGGCGGCTCCACGCGCCGGCAGATCGCCGCGCGCGACGACGAGGACCCCCGCGGCGACGACGCACGCCGCCACGCAGGCCCAGTACAGCGCGGTGCTCCCGGTGAGCAGACCGCCGACGAAGAGCCCGAGGCCCAGCAGCACCAGCAGCGCGGCGATCGCGATCACAGCAGGGACTGTAGGGCGCGGCCGGCCGGGGGCGCCGCTGGACGCCCCCGGGTCCGGGAGGTGTCAGCCGGGGGTCTGGGTGACCCGGAGCCCGGTCACCGCGGAGAACAGGTGCGCCTCACCGGGCCGGATCGCGACGTGCACGACCTCGCCCTTCATGGGCGGGCGACGCGGGTCGGCCCGCAGCACCAGCTGCCGGCCCTCGTCGCCGGCCTCCCCCGCGGCCAGCCGGCCGTAGGCGAAGGCGTCCGAGCCCAGCTCCTCGACGATCAGGACCTCGACCGGGATGCCCTCGCCCGCGGCCACGAACTCCACCGATTCCGGGCGGAACCCCAGCGTGGCCGCGTCGCCCCCCTCGCGGGCGAGCACCGACAGCGCCTCGCGCGGCAGCGGGACGGTGTGGCCGGCGACCTGCGCGCCACCCTCGGTCAGGGTCACCGGGACGATGTTCATCGCCGGCGAGCCGATGAAGCCCGCGACGAACACGTTGGCCGGCTTGTCGTAGAGGTTGCGCGGCGTGTCGACCTGCTGGAGGACGCCCTCGCTGAGCACCGCGACGCGGTCCCCCATCGTCATCGCCTCGACCTGGTCGTGCGTGACGTACACCGTCGTGACGCCGAGCCGCCGCTGCAGGGCGGCGATCTCGGTGCGGGTCTGCACCCGCAGCTTGGCGTCGAGGTTGGACAGCGGCTCGTCCATCAGGAACACCTGCGGCTGGCGCACGATGGCCCGCCCCATCGCGACGCGCTGCCGCTGACCGCCCGAGAGCGCCTTGGGCTTGCGGTCGAGGTAGGGCTCGAGGTCCAGGATGCGGGCGGCCTCCTCGACGCGGGTCCGCCGCTCCTCCTTGGGCACCCCCGCGATCTTCAGGGCGAAGCCCATGTTCTCGGCCACCGTCATGTGGGGGTAGAGGGCGTAGTTCTGGAACACCATCGCGATGTCGCGGTCCTTCGGCGGCAGGTGCGTGACGTCCCGGTCGCCCACCCGGATGGTGCCGTCCGTGACCTCCTCGAGGCCGGCCAGCATCCGCAGCGACGTCGACTTGCCGCAGCCGGACGGGCCGACCAGCACCAGGAACTCGCCGTCGGCGATCTCGAGGTCCAGCGCGTCGACCGATGGGCGGGTCGCGCCGGGGTAGACGAGCGTGGCGTGGTCGAACGTGATGGCGGCCATGGGTCCCTTCCTGCGCCGAACGGTGGCGTCACTGTGGCACGCCCGGTGGCCCCGCGACCACCAGGACGTCGCCGCCGTCCCCGCCCGGATCACCCGGTGAGGACGGTTTTCTCCCCCGATCGTGCACCGAGGGCGGGACACCGTGGGAGCGCTCCCATATGCTCCCCGGCGCACCCGTACCCGAACGGGCTACCGCCCCTTCGGATGCGGCACAACCGTTACGGCAACGTTGCCGCCGGGGGTCTCCCGCGCGGCTACTGTCGCCGGACGGATGTGGCGGCCGGACCCGCGATGGGGTGTCGGCGCTGGTCACACGATGCGGCGACGGAGCCGCAGGAGTCTGGAGGGGACCACATGAGCAAGCGTGCGAGGGGCCGCGGGGCAGCGGCCCTGGCCGGCGGGCTGGGGCTGACGCTCCTGCTCACCGGGTGCGGCGCCGACGAGATCGACGGTGGTGGCAACGGCGGCGGCGCGGCGGCCGCGGACACGGAGATCGACTGCGCGCCCTACGAGGAGTTCGGCGACCTGGAGGGTGAGACGGTCACCGTCTACACCTCGATCACCGACCCGGAGGACCAGCCGCACATCGACTCCTACGTGCCGTTCGAGGAGTGCACCGGGGTCGACGTGCAGTACGAGGGCTCCCGCGAGTTCGAGGCCCAGCTGGTCGTGCGCGTCCAGAGCGGGAACGCACCCGACATCGCCTACATCCCGCAGCCCGGCTTGCTCGCCACCCTGGTCGGCACCGGCGCCGTCGTCCCCGCTCCCCAGCAGGTCGAGTCGAACACCGACGAGTACTGGGACGAGAGCTGGAAGGAGTACGGCAGCGTCGACGGCACCTTCTACGCCGCGCCGCTCGGCGCGAACGCCAAGAGCTTCGTCTGGTACTCGCCCTCGATGTTCGAGGAGGCCGGCTACGAGATCCCCCAGACCTGGGACGAGATGATCGCCCTCTCCGAGGAGATCGCCGCCACCGGCGCCAAGCCGTGGTGCGCCGGCATCGGCTCCGGTGAGGCCACCGGCTGGCCGGCCACCGACTGGCTCGAGGACGTCGTCCTCCGCACGGCCGGCCCCGAGGTCTACGACCAGTGGGTCAACCACGAGATCCCGTTCGACGACCCGCAGATCGTCGAGGCGCTGAACACCGTCGGCGAGATCCTGAAGAACCCGGAGTTCGTCAACGGTGGCCTGGGCGAGGTCCAGTCCATCGCCACCACCGAGTTCGGTGACGCCGGGCTGCCGATCCTCGACGGCAACTGCTGGCTGCACCGGCAGGCCTCCTTCTACCAGGCGAACTGGCCGGACGGCACCGAGGTGGGCGAGGACGGCGACGTGTTCGCCTTCCCGCTGCCCCCCATCGGCGACGCCGGCACCCCGCCGGTCCTCGGCGGTGGCGAGTTCACCGCGGCGTTCAACGACGACCCGGCCACCCAGGCGTTCCAGACCTACCTGTCCTCCCCGGAGTGGGCCAACATCAAGGCCCAGGTCTCCGGCCCCGGCTGGGTGAGCGCCAACACGGGTCTGGAGATCGACAACCTCGTGTCGCCGATCGACCAGCTGTCCGCCGAGCTGTTCCAGGACCCCGAAGCGGTGTTCCGGTTCGACGGCTCGGACCTGATGCCCGGGGAGATCGGCGCCGGTGAGCTGTGGACGCAGCTGACCGAGTGGATCGCCTCGGACAAGTCCAGCGAGGCGGCGCTCACCGCGGTCGAGAACGCCTGGCCGGAGTCCTGATCAACCCGCGGACCGGCGCCGGCGTGGCCGGCGCCGGTCCGCACCCGCATCCCGGAGGCCGGGGGGTCGCAGCGCTGCGATCCCCCGGTACTGCGCCGTCGAGGGAGAGGTCGTAACCGGTGGAGTGGTTCCTGGAAACGGAGTCGGCGGGGCACAAGTTCGCCCTGATGGGGTTCGCCATCCTGCTGTTCACGGTGGTGATGGGCGCGATCCTGCTGGCCGCCGACCGGCCCCGGCGGGTGCCGAACTGGGTGGTCGTCGCGGCGTTCCTGGGGCCGACCGCCCTCCTGCTGCTCGTCGGCCTGGTGTACCCGGCCCTGGAGACGGTCCGCGCGTCGTTCTACAACAGGGACGGGTCCGAGTTCGTCGGGTTCGGCAACTACGCCACCGTCTTCACCAACGACGGCTTCCAGACCGTCCTGCGCAACACCGCGCTGTGGGTGCTCGTGGTCCCGATCGTGACCACGGGTCTCGGGCTGGTGTACGCCTACCTGGTCGACCGCACGCGGTTCGAGGCCCTCGCCAAGGCGCTCATCTTCCTGCCCATGGCCATCTCGATGGTCGCCGCCAGCGTCATCTGGCGGTTCGTCTACGAGTTCCGGCCCGACCAACCGGGGGTCAACCAGATCGGCCTGCTGAACCAGCTGCTGGTCACCGTGGGCATCGACCCGCAGCAGTTCCTGCTCGATGCGCCGCAGAACAGCCTCTACCTGATCGTGGTGATGATCTGGATCCAGGCCGGCTTCGCCATGACGGTGCTGTCGGCGGCGATCAAGGCCATCCCCGACGACATCATCGAGGCCGCCCGGCTCGACGGGGTCAGCGGCTTCCAGATGTTCCGCTACGTCACCGTGCCGAGCATCCGCCCCGCCCTCGTCGTCGTGCTCACGACGATCGCGATCGTCACGCTCAAGGTCTTCGACATCGTCCGCACGATGACCGGCGGCAACTTCAACACCAGCGTGGTGGCCAACGAGTTCTACGTCCAGTCGTTCCGCCAGTTCAACTTCGGGCTGGGCGCCGCGCTGGCCGTGCTGCTGTTCGTGCTGGTGATCCCGATCATCGCCTACAACGTGCGGCAGCTGCGGCTGTCGGAGGAGATCCGATGACGACGACGACCCCCGTCATGGCCCCGGTGCCCGGGGAGATCGACACGCGTGGCCGGGTGCACCGCCGGGCCGCCCGGGCCAAGAACCGGCTCACCTCCCCCGCCGCGTCCGCGATCGCCATCGTCATCGCGATCCTGTGGACGGTGCCGACCCTGGGCCTGCTCGTCACCTCGTTCCGGCCCGAGCTCGACATCCGCCGCTCGGGCTGGTGGACGTGGTTCACCGACCCGCAGATCACCCTCGACAACTACAACCAGGTGCTCTACGGCGGGCAGACGAACTTCGCGGAGCTCTTCGTCAACTCCCTGGTCATCACGCTGCCGGCGGTGATCATCCCGATCACCCTGGCACTGCTGGCCGCCTACGCCTTCGCGTGGATCAAGTTCCGGGGCCGCAACATCCTGTTCGTCGCCGTGTTCTCGCTGCAGGTGGTGCCGATCCAGGTCACGCTGATCCCGCTGCTGAGCCTCTTCGTCGACGTGGGCATCGAAGGGTCGTTCTGGACCGTCTGGCTGGCCCACTCGATCTTCGCGCTGCCGCTGGCGATCTTCCTGCTGCACAACTTCATGAAGGACATCCCGGCGTCGCTGGTCGAGGCCGCGCGCATGGACGGCGCCGGCCACGTGAAGATCTTCTTCCAGGTGCTGCTGCCGCTGCTGACGCCGGCGATCGCCGCGTTCGGCGTCTTCCAGTTCCTGTGGGTCTGGAACGACCTGCTCGTGGCACTCACCTTCGCCGGCGGCGCCCCGGACGTCGTCCCGCTCACCGTGCGGCTGGCCGAGATGGTGGGCAGCCGGGGCGCCGACTGGTTCCTGCTCTCGGCCGGGGCGTTCATCGCCATGATCGTGCCGCTGATCGTCTTCCTCGCCCTGCAGCGCTACTTCGTGCGTGGCCTGCTGGCCGGGAGCGTCAAGGGCTGAAGGACCTCCTGCTCCCCGGCACCCGCAGGCTCGAGCCGGGACCCTGCAGGAGGCCGTCCCAGCACGTCACGGGACGACGGAGGCCCCGGACCGTGTGGTCCGGGGCCTCCGTCGTGCTGCCTCAGGCGCTGGCGTGCTGGTTCTGCCGGCCGGCGGCGGCGGGCTCGGCCGAGCCGCGGCTGTCCAGGTCGCGCAGGTGCGACTCGAGGTAGGACCGCAGCCGCGTGCGGTACTCGCGCTCGAAGGTGCGCAGCTCCTCGATCTTGCGCTCCAGGCTGCTGCGCTTCTCCTCGAGACCACCCATCACCTCGACGTGCCGGCGCTCGGCGTCCTGGTCGAGGGCGGCGGCCTTGGCGCGCGCC
>NZ_SSXB01000140.1:0-5138 GCF_021698995.1 Blastococcus sp. KM273129
GGTGACGACCAGCTGCGGCATTCCCATCGCACACCCCTCACCTCAGGGTGTGAACGATGTCCCGAGACAGGTGTGCACGATGTCCTCAACTCAGACACCACCGCCACCGCCAGCAGGAGCAGCCCCCGTCCTCCCGTTCCGGGAGGGCGGGGGCTGCGTCGTACGCGGGGCCCGTCAGGCGGGGAAGTCGCTGTCCAGGATCAGCTGACCGTCGCGGACCAGGAACGTGAAGCGGTGCGGCCCGGTCTCGCGGCGACCGTCGGCGTAGCGCAGCTCCATGGTGGCCGTCGCGGTGGTCTCGCCGTCCGCCGCTCGGATGTCGCGGATGCGCACGTCCTCGAACTGCTCCCAGTACCGGATGTAGTCGGCGCGGCTGATGTTCGCGCGCAGCGTGGGGCCGGTGCGCTCCCACGCCCGTGCCGGGTCCTCGATCACCTGCTCGTGGTAGTCCTCGACGAAGTCGCGGATGCCGTCCTCCGTGAGCGGGTCCGCGTCGTCCCCGTCCCCGTTCCCGCCGTCGCCGTTGCCGTTCCCGTTCCCGCGGTTGCCGTTCCCCTCGTTGCCGTTCCCCTCGTCCTCGTCGCCGTCCCCTTCCCCCTCGTCCGCCGGCGGCGGGACGACCGGTGGAGCGGGCTCCTCCGGCTGGGTCGCCGTGGGCTCCTGGCCGGTGGTGGGGGCCTCGGACGTCGCCGTCGTGGGGGACGCGGCCGTGGCGTCCGGGTCGCCGCCGGACGTCCCCAGCCAGATCCCGAGCGCGCCCAGCAGCGCGACGATGCCGACGCCCGCCGCCACCCACGGGCCCCGGCGGCGTCCGCGGCGGTCGGCGGGTGCCGTTGCCGCTGCCGTTGCCGCTGCCGCTGCCGCGGGCGGGGCGGGCGTGCGGGCGACCCGCGGGACCGGCACCGGCGTCCCGGCGGAGGCCGGCGGAGGGGAAGAGGCGCCGGCGGCGAACACCGCCGTCCCGGAGGGGCCCGCCGGGCGCAGGTCGGTGCGGGCCACGAGCACCGTCGTCGGGTCGCCGTCCCGGCCCGCGGCGAGCCGGGCGAGCTCGTCGCGCACCTCGGTCATCGGGGGGCGCGCGCCGGGGTCGTCGTCGAGCATCCGGAGCAGGGGGTCGGTGAGCGCCCCCGCGCGCTGCGGGGGAGTGATCCGTCCGGCCGCCACCCGGTGCAGCATGCTCAGCGGGTTGTCCTGCATGCCGAACGGCGGCAGGCCCTCGAGGCAGGTGTAGAGGGTGGCCCCGAGGGAGAAGACGTCGCTGGCCTCGGTCATCGCCTGCCCCTGGGCGACCTCCGGGGCGAGGAACGCCGGGGTGCCGGTGATCTGACCGGTCCGGGTGAGGGTGACGTCGCCGCTGGCGTGCGAGATGCCGAAGTCGGTGATCTTGACCAGGCCGGCGGCGCGGCCGCCCTCCCCGATGAGGACGTTGGCCGGTTTGACGTCGCGGTGGACGATCCCGGCCGCGTGGGTGGCCGCCAGGGCGTCGGCGACCTGCGCGCCGATCTGCGCGACCAGGCCCGCGGGCAGCAGCCCCTCGGTGGCGAGGACCTCTGCGAGGCTGCGGGAGGGCAGGTACTCCATGACCAGCCAGGGCACGCCGTCCTCGAGCGCCACGTCGTAGACCGAGATCGCGTGCGGGTGGGTCAGCCGCGCGGCGATGCGGCCCTCGCGCAGCGCCCGCTGCCGCTGCTCGTCGAGCTGCTCCTCGCCGGCTCCCAGCGGCAGCAGGACCTGCTTGACGGCGACCTGCCGGCCCAGGCGCTCGTCGCGCGCCAGCCAGACGGTGCCCATGCCGCCGCCGCCGATCTGCTGCTCCAGGCGGTAGCGCCCGGCGACGAGGCGGCCTGGCCCGGTGCCGGGAGGGGTCATCGAGGGCGGCGCACCGGGTCAGACGGTGGAGGGCACGCCGTACCGGCGGGCGTACTCCTGCTGCGCGCCCGCGGGCAGAACGTCGTAGAGCTCGCCGAGCTCGTCGTGCACGCCGGCGTCGAGGTCGTCGAAGATCCGCTGCCAGGTGGGGGGCTCGTCGTAGCTGCGGGTGAGCAGCAGCTCCCACGCCTGGGCCTGGCGGTCGCGCTTGCTGCGCTCGGCGGCGAACTCCGACAGGTAGCGGTCCTTCGCCGCCGTCTTCTCCGCCGCCGTGGCCCCGGCCGGCAGCGCCGCGGCGTCGCCGCCCTTGAGCACACCGACGATCGCATCGACGACGTCCGGCCGGACCTCGCTGTGCTCACCCATGTCCTGCGCCTCCTCTGTGCGGCCCGCAGGTGCAGGCCTTCCCCGCAGTCCGTCCGGTCAACCGCTCTGCCGTGAGGATGCCGCACGGCGCCGCCGGTGGCCTCCCCGCGGTGTCCCGGCGAGCCGCGCGACGACGCCCGGTACCATTCACCCCGTACCTGGAGGATTCGCCTAGTGGCCTATGGCGCTCGCTTGGAAAGCGGGTTGGGGGCAACCCCTCGGGAGTTCGAATCTCCCATCCTCCGCAGGTCGACGGGCCCCCGGCAGCACGCCGGGGGCCCGTCGCGTCGGGGCGTACCTCAGGCACCCGCCGCCGGCACGGGTTGCCGCAGCCGGCGCAGGTACAGCCCGGCGACGGCGGCGAGCACGAGCAGCCCGCCGAGCAGCGCCAGAGGGGCCAGGCGTTCGCCCAGCAGGGCGGTGGCCAGCGCCGTGGCGGTCAGCGGTTCCAGCAGCGTGACGATCGAGGCCACCGGGCCCGGCACGCTGCGCAGCCCCGTGAAGAACAAGGCGTAGGCCAGCGCGCTCGGGACGACGCCGAGGTACAGCAGCACGCCCAGCGCGACCGGGTCGGTCGTGAGGCGCAGCCCGGTGGCCAGCGCGACGGGGGTGAGCAGCAGCGCGCCGCCGGCGAAGCCGACGAGGGTCACCGGCACCCCGGCCGGCACCCCGCCGCCGGCCAGCGTGACGACGGCGTAGCCGAGCGCCGAGCCGACGGCGAGGAGGGCGCCGAGCAGCACCGCCGTCCCGGTGCCCGCCCCGGCCGACACGCCGACGAGCAGGACCAGTCCCACGAGGGCGACGACCAGGGCGACGACCGTGGGCGCGTCCGGGCGCCCGTGGCCGAGCAGCGTGGCCCCGACGGCGATCAGCAGCGGCGCCAGCCCCAGCGCCACCAGGGTGGCGATGCTCACCCCCGCCGTGGCGACCGCGGCGAAGTAGGCCAGCTGGTAGCAGGCGAGCCCGGCGCCGACGAGGGCCAGGCGGACGGTGGTGCCGCGGCCGAGCGGCGGCAGCGGGCCGGACCGGCGCCGGGCCAGCACCCAGGGGACGAGCAGGGCGACCGCGCCGATGGCCATGCGGTGCCACGCGATGTCGAGGGGGCCGAGGTCGCTGTGGCGGGCGACGATCGAGCCGCTGAAGCCGGAGGTCCCCCAGAAGAGGGCGGCGAGGACGACGAAGGAGAAGCCGCGGGTGGGCGCGGCGGCGCTCGGGGTGGTCATGGTGCTCCAGGGACGGTGGCCGGGACGGGGCTCGTCGGCCGGAGCGCGGGGCGGATCAGCCCGCCGGGCCCCGGCTCAGGAGCGCGGCGGGGGGAGGACCAGGGAGCACCGGGGCGTCATGCGCGGCAGCGTAGCGGGGCGCGCGCCCGCGGCCCGGGGGGTTTCCTCTACAGTGGGTGCCGACCCCTCGTGTGGCGTCATCCTGTGAACCTCCCCAGGGCCGGAAGGCAGCAAGGATAAGCGGGCTCTGGCGGGTGCGCGGGGGGTCCTTTCCTTTCTCCGGGCGGGGTCGCGGGACCCCGCGTCGGCGCACACGCTGGGGTGCGGGGCGGCCGTGGCGTCGGCCCCGGCACGTAACCTCGCCCCGTGGCACTGGCGCTCTACCGGAAGTACCGCCCGGCGACCTTCGCCGAGGTGGTCGGGCAGGAGCACGTCACCGCTCCGCTGGTCAACGCGGTCGACGGCGGCCGGATCAACCACGCCTACCTGTTCAGCGGCCCGCGCGGCTGCGGCAAGACCTCCTCGGCGCGCATCCTGGCCCGCTCGCTCAACTGCGAGCAGGGCCCGACGTCCACGCCGTGCGGGGTCTGCGCCTCCTGCGTCGCCCTGGCGCCGGACGGGCCGGGCTCGCTCGACGTCATCGAGATCGACGCGGCCAGCCACGGTGGTGTGGACGACGCCCGCGACCTGCGCGAGCGGGCGTTCTTCGCGCCGGTGAGCAGCCGCTACAAGGTCTACATCGTCGACGAGGCGCACATGGTGACCACGCAGGGCTTCAACGCCCTGCTCAAGGTGGTCGAGGAGCCGCCGGAGTTCCTGGTCTTCGTGTTCGCGACGACGGAGCCGGAGAAGGTGCTGCCGACCATCCGGTCGCGCACCCACCACTACCCGTTCCGCCTCGTGCCGCCCACGACGCTGCGCACCCTGCTGGAGCGGACCTGCGAGGCCGAGGGCGTGCAGGTGGAGCCGACGGTGTTCCCGCTGGTGGTCCGCGCCGGCGGCGGCTCGGTGCGCGACTCGCTGTCGATCCTCGACCAGCTGCTGGCCGGTGCCGGGCCCGAGGGCGTCACCTACAGGAGCGCCGTCGGCCTGCTCGGCGTCACCGACGACGCCCTGCTCGACGAGACCATCGACGCGCTGGCCGCCCGCGACGCGCCGGGCGTCTTCCGGGCGGTGGACCGGGTGGTCGAGGCCGGGCACGACCCCCGCCGCTTCGCCACCGACCTGCTCGACCGGCTGCGCGACCTGATCGTGCTCGACGCCGTCCCCGACGCCGGCGGCAACGGCCTGCTCGACTGCCCGCCCGACCGGCTGGACCTGATGAACCAGCAGGCGCAGGCGCTCGGCTCGGCCACCCTGTCGCGGATGGCCGACACCGTGCACGAGGGGCTCACCGAGATGCGCGGGACGACGGCGCCGCGGCTGCTGCTCGAGCTGGTCTGCGCCCGCATGCTGCTCCCGGCCACCGACGGGTCGGCCGCCGCCACGCTGCAGCGCCTGGAGCGGCTCGAGCGCCGGATGTCGATCGCCGGCGAGCACGCGGGCCGGCCGCAGGAGGAGATCGGCCACCGCGAGAGCGCCCCGGCCGGCGCCGCCCCGGCGCCCGCCCCCGACCAGGGGCCGGCCGCGCCCTCGGGCCCGCGGCGGGAGTTCGTCCGCAGGTCGCAGACCGCGCAGGCC
>NZ_SSXB01000015.1:0-62296 GCF_021698995.1 Blastococcus sp. KM273129
GAGGCCGAGACCACCGGCGTCCCGGCGACCTCCCCGGAGGGCGCGCCGGACGAGGACGCCGCCGAGGAGGACGACGAGCTGAACTGGGCGCCGAACCGAGGTCCGGCCGGCTCGGGTTCGGGCTCCTCGGCCGGGGCCTCGACCTCGGCTGCCGTCGGCTCGTCGTCCTCCTCGGCGGCGTCCTCGTCCGGCGCGCCCTCCGGGGAGGTCGCCGGGACGCCGGTGGTCTCGGCCTCCGCGGGCTGCGGTGTGCCCGGCGGGACCGCGGCGTCCGTCGCTTCGTCGGTGTCGGTGGTCGGGTGGTCGGTGTCAGCCACGAGGGCTCTCGCCTCCTGTGCTGCTCCCGGGCGCCGATCGGTGAGGACTGGCGGCCGCGCAGGAGCACGGGTTGGGCGGGGCGGGCCGCCGCGGGGGTGTGGCGGACGTGCTCGCCCTGCGAAGTCTGTGGGCGGCTCCCGCGCGACGGTTGCCGCGGCAGGGAGCCGGTGTGCGGTGGTGCCCGTTCCCCGGTGACGCCGGGGGCGGTGGTGCGGGTCCTGCGGTGGTCTCAGGCGTCCGGGCCGGGTGGCCCGGGGCGGGCGCGTCACGTCTGGCAGCCGTGCCGCTCGACGGCGCGCGGCCTCCGGGCGTCCGCCGGTCAGACCGTCGCGTGCTCCCCCTGGCAGCGGGTGCGCGCCGCACGGTCAGGACCGAGCGGATCGGCCACGGTCCCGGTGTCGTCGAGCCGGCCCTGCGCCTCACGCACGGCCCGGGGGGGCAACGGCGGGCGCAGGTCGGCGACGGCAGCCAGGGCGGCCAACACGTCATCGGGTCGTACAGCGGGCGTCACCTGCCGGACGACCATGTGCAGTATGGCACAACCTGCCTCCTCCGCCGCTGACGCGCTGGCGACGGCGGGGCGGGCGTCGACGTCCTTCAGGCCGTTCTTGGTGCGCTTCGCGACGGTGACGACGTCGGCGGCCAGGAACTTCTCGACCGCCGGGGCGAGCTCCTCCAGGCGCACGCCGGGCAGCTCCACCCGCCAGACCGAGGTGTCGATCCGATCGGCGAGCGAGCCGGTCCCCTGCGCGGCCTCGACGCACTCCAGGACGGCGATGTCCTCGGGCAGCGCGGCGTCCAGCGCGGCCCGGACCGCCTCGGGGTCGCGGCGTTCGGCGAGCCCGATCTCCACGTACTCCGCCTCGCTGGCCGAGCCGGTGGGCGCCGCACCGAGGTAGGAGATCTTGGGGTGCGGGCTGAACCCGGCGGAGAACGCCATGGGCACCCGCGCCCGGCGCAGCGCCCGCTCCAGGGCGCGGGCCAGGTCGCGGTGCGAGGCGAACCGCAACCGGCCGCGCTTGGCGTAGCGGATGCGCAGCTTCTGCACGGTCGGGGGCGGCGGCGGCCCCTCGGGCTGGCGGGCCATCAGACGACGGTGAGCGGGAGCAGGCTGCGCCCGGTGGGCCCGATCTGGATCTCGGTGCCCATCGTCGGGCAGACCCCGCAGTCGTAGCAGGGGGTCCACCGGCAGTCCGCGACCTCCTCCTCCGAGAGCGCCTCCTGCCAGTCCTCCCAGAGCCACTCCTTGTCCAGCCCGGAGTCCAGGTGGTCCCAGGGCAGGATCTCGTGCTCGGTGCGCTCGCGGGTGGTGTACCAGTCGAGGTCGACACCGAACGCCGCGAGCTCCTCGGCCGCGGCCTGCGTCCAGCGCTCGAAGGAGAAGTGCTCGCTCCAGCCGTCGAACTTCCCGCCCTCGCGCCACACCCGCTCGATGACGCGGCCGACCCGGCGGTCACCGCGGGAGAGCAGGCCCTCGATCACGCCGGGCTTGCCGTCGTGGTAGCGCAGCCCGATGGAGCGGCCGATGCGGCGGTCGGCGTTGATCGCCTGGCGCAGCACCCGCAGCCGGTGGTCGATGGTCTCCGCGCTCGCCTGGGCCGCCCACTGGAAGGGGGTGTGCGGCTTGGGCACGAAGCCGCCGATGGAGACGGTGCAGCGGATGTCCTTGCGGCCGCTGGCCTCCCGGCCGGCGCGGATGACCTCGACCGCCAGCTCGGCGATCTCCAGGACGTCCTCGTCGGTCTCGGTCGGCAGACCGCACATGAAGTAGAGCTTCACCTGCGTCCAGCCGTTGGCGTACGCCGTCGTCACCGTGCGGACGAGGTCCTCCTTGGACACCGTCTTGTTGATGACCCGGCGGATCCGCTCGCTGCCGCCCTCCGGGGCGAAGGTCAGCCCGCTGCGGCGGCCGTTGCGGGAGAGCTCGTTGGCCAGGGTGACGTTGAAGGCGTCGACCCGGGTGCTGGGCAGGCTGAGGCTGGTGTTGGTGCCCTCGTAGCGGTCGGCGAGCTGCTTGGCGACCTGGCCGATCTCCGAGTGGTCGGCGCTGGAGAGGCTGAGCAGCCCGACCTCCTCGTAGCCGGTCGCCTGCAGCCCCTGCTCCACCATCGAGCCGATGCCGGTGATCGTCCGCTCGCGCACCGGGCGGGTGATCATCCCGGCCTGGCAGAAGCGGCAGCCGCGGGTGCAGCCGCGGAAGATCTCCACGCTCATCCGCTCGTGCACGCTCTCGGCCAGCGGCACCAGCGGCTGCTTCGGGTAGGGCCACTCGTCGAGGTCCATGACGGTGCGCTTGCCGACCTTGACCGGCACGTCGGCACGGGTGCGGGTGACGGCGGCGATGGTGCCGTCCGGCCCGTAGGAGAAGGCGTAGAAGCGCGGCACGTAGACGCCGTCGACCCGCGAGAGCCGGGCGAGCAGCTCCTCACGGCCACCGGGGCGGCCCTGCCCCTTCCACGCCTTCACGACGTCGGTGATGTCGCCGACGGCCTGCTCGCCGTCACCGAGGACGGCGCAGTCGACGAAGTCGGCGACCGGCTCGGGGTTGAAGGCGGCGTGCCCGCCGGCGACGACGACCGGGTGGGTCTCGTCGCGGTCCACCGCGTGCAGCGGGATCCCGGCGAGGTCGAGCGCCTCGAGCAGGTTGGTGTAGCCGAGCTCGGTGGCGAAGCTGACGCCGAGCAGGTCGAAGTCGCGCACCGAGCGGTGGCCGTCGACGGTGAACTGCGGGACGCCGTGCTCGCGCATGAGGGCGGCGAGGTCGGGCCAGACGGCGTAGGTGCGCTCGGCGAGGGCGTCGGGGCGCTCGTTGAGCACCTCGTACAGGATCATCAGGCCCTGGTTCGGCAGCCCCACCTCGTAGGCGTCGGGGTACATGAGCGCCCAGTGCACGTCCGCGGACTCCCACGGCTTGGTCTGGGCGTTGAGCTCGCCGCCGACGTACTGGATCGGCTTCTGGATCCGGGCCAGCAGCGGCTCGAGGCGGGGGTAGAGGGTCTCACCAGTCATGACCCGTCCAGGGTAGCCGCCCCCGCCCGCCGCCCATGGTGATCAGGTCACCTGATCGAACTGGGTCCTGGCTCAGCTCCGACCGTGAGCCAGGACCACATCAGGTGAGCCAGGACGGCGAACGCTTCCCCGCGCCGTCGCATTAATGCTACGGTTCGTAGTATGGGACGACAGCCCAGATCCGAGGCGGACAAGGTGCACGACCGCATCGCGGTGCTCCGCGCCGACCGCGGCGTGAGCCGGAAGGAGCTGGCGGACGCCGTCGGTGTGCACCCGCAGACGATCGGCTACGTCGAACGCGGCGAGTACAGCCCGTCACTGGCCCTGGCCCTGCGCATCGCCCGCTTCTTCGACCTGCCCGTCGAGGCGGTCTTCTCGCTCGACCCGCTGCCCTCGCTCAGCGAGGAGCTCCTCAGGAGGACGTCATGAGCACCCACCCGCAGCAGACCTACCTCGCCCGCACCTTCGACGACAGCCGCTACGACCGGGCGCGCAGCCGCCGGACCCGGCGCCGGGCCGTGCTCGCCGAAGCGGCGCTCCTCGCCGCACTGGTGACCGCGACGCTGGTGTGCGCCGCATCGCCCCAGGGCTGGTCGACGTGGTACTTCGTCGTCTGGACGGCGGGCATGCTCGGGTTCATCCCGCTGCACTCGCTGCTCAACCTGGGCATCCGCGGGGTGTTCGACCGCAGCAGCCGCTCGCTGGACGAGCACCAGCAGGAACTGCGGGAGCGCTCCTACGTGGCGGTGGCGTGGCCGGCGTGGGGGCTGCACTTCACCGCGTTCGCCGGTGCGGTCGCCCTCGTCGCGCTGACCGACGAGGTCGCGCTCGGGCTGTGCCTCGGCTTCCTGCTCTGGATGACCGCCGGGCTGCTGGCCTACTGGCACCTGGCGTGGACCGCCCCCGACGAGCCGACCGACGCCGACCTCTGATGCCCTGGGCAGAGGAAGCTGTACCTGCGTTCTCGGGCCCCGATCCGCCCGTATAGCTTCCTCTGCCCCCGCGATCAGGAGAGGTCGGGGAAGAAGAGCGCCACCTCGCGCGCGGCGGACTCGGGCGAGTCGGAGCCGTGCACGATGTTGTTCTGCACCTCGAGGGCGAAGTCGCCGCGGATGGTGCCGGGGCCCGCCTTCACCGGGTCGGTCGCGCCGGCGAGGGCGCGAAAGGCCTCGATGGCCCGCGGCCCCTCGACGACCAGCGCCATGAGCGGGCCGCCGGTGATGAACTCCACGAGGCCGGCGAAGAAGGGCCGCTCGCGGTGCTCGGCGTAGTGGGTCTCGGCGGTCTCCCGGTCCAGGGTGCGCAGCTCGGCGGCGACCAGGCGCAGCCCCTTGCGCTCGAGCCGCGTGATCACCTCGCCGACCAGGCCGCGGGAGACGCCGTCGGGCTTGACGAGGACGAGGGTGCGTTCGGTCACGGGGCGGCAGCCTACGGGGTCGGCGTGGCGTCCCCGCCGCCCTCGGTGGGGTCCGGCTCGGCGACGGCGCCGAACGCGGTGCCGAGCAGCTCCTTCCGGACCTGCAGCAGGTAGGCCCAGATGAGCAGGAACGCCCCGGCGACGAACCACATGACGCCGTTGATCAGCCCGGTCGCCAGCAGGGGGACCTGCAGCGCCGTGCCGATCAGCAGCCCGCGCTCACGGCGCTGGATCCCGCTGGCGAGGATGAGGACAAGGGCCAGGACGAGGAGCGCGGCGAGCAGCCCGCCGCTCAGGCCGTCCTCGGTCTGGGCGATGCCGCGCGGCACGAAGAGCACGGCGATCCCCTCGAGCACCAGCACCGCGGCGGCGGCCCCGCGCAGGGCCTTGGCGGCGCGTACCGGGTCGGCTGCCGTCACCGGGAACCCCGCGCCATCAGCGTGCGGGCCTCACCGGCGGTGATCACGCTGCCGGTGACCAGCACGCCGGAGCCGCCGAGGGCGTCGTCCGGACCGGCCTCGGCCAGCTCGACCGCCTCGGTGAGCGCCTCGGGGAGCACCGGCTGGACGCTCACCCGGTCGGCGCCGAAGACGTCGACGGCCAGCGCGCCGAGCTCGTCGGCCGGCATCGCGCGGGGCGAGCCGTTCTGGGTGACGACGAGCTCCGCGCAGATCTCCTCGAGCGCGGCGAGCATCCCGGTGACGTCCTTGCCGTGCACGCAGCCGACCACACCGACGAGCCGGGTGAAGTCGAAGGACTCCCGGATCGCCTCGACCGTCGCCCGCATGCCGGCCGGGTTGTGCGCCGCGTCGACCAGCACCGTGGGGCTGGTGCGCACCCGCTCCAGCCGGCCGGGCGAGCGCACGGCGGCGAAGGCGGCGCGGACGGTCTCCTGCTCGATCGGTCCGGTCGTCGCACCCGCGCCCAGGAACGCCTCCACCGCGGCCAGCGCCGTCGCCGCGTTCTGCGCCTGGTGGGCGCCGAACAGCGGCAGGAAGACCTCCTCGTACTCGCCGCCGAGGCCCTGCAGGCGGACCTGCTGCCCGCCGACGGCGACCTTCCGCTCCAGCACGCCGAACTCGGTGCCCTCGCGGGCGACCACCGCCTCGACCTCCACGGCGCGGCGGACGAGGGCGTCGAGCGCACCCGGCTGCTGGCGGGCGAGGACGGCGATCGAGCCGGGGGCGATGATGCCCGCCTTCTCCCCCGCGATCGTCGCGACGTCGGGGCCCAGGTACTCGGCGTGGTCGAGGTCCACCGGGGTGACGACGGCGACCCGCGCGTCGGCCACGTTCGTGGCGTCCCAGGTGCCACCCATGCCCACCTCGATGACGGCGACGTCGACCGGCGCGTCCGCGAACAGGGCGTAGGCCATGCCGACCATGACCTCGAAGAAGCTCATCGGGGTCTCCCCCGCGGCGTCGACCATCTGCACGTAGGGCGCGATGTCCTGGTAGGTCTCCACGAAGCGCTCGGCGCTCACCGGCTCGCCGTCGAGCACGATGCGCTCGCGGATCGACTCCAGGTGCGGGCTGGTGAACCGGCCCACGCGCAGGCCGAAGCCGCGCAGCAGCTCGTCGACCATCCGGGCCGTCGTCGTCTTGCCGTTGGTGCCCGCCACCTGGACGACCGGCATCGCGCGGTGCGGGGAGCCGAGCAGGTCGACCAGCGCCGAGATGCGGGTCAGCGACGGCTCGAGCCGGTTCTCCGGCCAGCGGGCCAGCAGCTCTCTCTCGACCCGGGCCATGTCACCGGTGCTGCTGCTCACCCGGTCAAGGATGCCAGCCGTTCACCAGGCCCCGGCGCGCCGCGGGGGTGCGCCGCCCACCACGCCGCCACCGGCGTGCATCCAGTCCCTCGGCGGCGCCGTCTCGACCACCCGCTTGCCCAGCGGGAACAGCCCGACGGCGGCCAGCTTGAACGAGGCGATGCCGAAGGGGATCCCGATGATCGTGAGGCAGAACCCGATGCCCGCGACCACGTGCAGCACCGCGAGCCACCAGCCGGCGACGAGGAACCACAGCAGGTTGCCGACCGCCGAGGCCACGCCGGCGCCCGGTGCGCGCACCGTCGTCCGCCCGAACGGCCAGACGACGAAGCCGGCCAGCCGGAACGACGCGATGCCGAACGGGATGGTGACGACCAGCAGGCAGGCGATGACCCCGGCCAGCAGGTAGGCCAGCGCCAGGATCCAGCCCTGCAGCACGAGCCAGACCAGGTTGAGCAGCAGGCGCAGCGTGTCCACGTCTGTCCCACGCGCGACACCGGGCGGGAGTTCCCCGGCGGGGCGGAGGCCCGTTGCCCGCCCTTCCTAGGATGAGCGGCATGGTTCCCGACATCGCGACCCCGGACACGACTGCCCCGGCTGCGACCGTCGGCGTACCCGACAAGCCGACCGTCGACGGGCTCGAGGAGAAGTGGATCGGCCGCTGGGCGGCCGAGGACACCTACGCCTTCGACCGCGAGGCCGCGCTGGCTGCGCCGCGCGAGCAGATCTGGTCGATCGACACGCCCCCGCCGACCGCCAGCGGCTCGCTGCACGTGGGGCACGTCTTCAGCTACACCCACACCGACATCGTCGCCCGCTACCAGCGGATGCGCGGCAAGCACGTCTACTACCCGATGGGCTGGGACGACAACGGCCTGCCCACCGAGCGGCGGGTGCAGAACTACTACGGCGTCCGGTGCGACCCGTCGCTGCCCTACGACCCGTCCTTCCAGCCCCCGGCCAAGCCGGGCAAGGACCAGCAGCCGGTCTCGCGCCGCAACTTCGTCGAGCTCTGCATGCAGCTGACCGAGGAGGACGAGGCGGAGTTCGAGAAGCTGTGGCGCCGCGTGGGCCTGTCGGTGGACTGGACCAACGTCTACCGGACGATCTCGGAGTCCTCCCGGGCCACCGCGCAGCGGATGTTCCTGCGCAACCTCGCCCGCGGTGAGGCCTACGCGCAGGAGGCGCCGACCCTCTGGGACGTCACCTTCCGCACCGCCGTCGCCCAGGCCGAGCTCGAGGACCGGGAGCGCCCCGGCGCCTACCACCGGATCGCCTTCCGCTCCCCCGCCGGCCCCGTCTTCATCGAGACCACCCGGCCCGAGCTGATCCCCGCCTGCGTCGCCCTGGTCGCGCACCCCGACGACGAGCGCTACCAGCCGCTCTTCGGGACGACGGTGCGCACGCCGCTGTTCGACGTCGAGGTGCCGGTGGTCGCCCACCGCCTCGCCGAGCCGGACAAGGGCTCGGGCATCGCGATGATCTGCACCTTCGGCGACCTCAACGACGTCACGTGGTGGCGCGAGCTGCAGCTGCCGACCCGGGCGATCGTGGGCTGGGACGGCCGGCTGCTGCCCGAGCCGCCGCCGGGCGTGGCGGCCGCCCCCTACGCCGAGCTGGCCGGCAAGACGGTGTTCAGCGCGCAGCAGCGGATCGTGGAGATGCTGCGCGAGTCCGGCGACCTCGAGGGCGAGCCGAAGCCGATCACCCACCCGGTGAAGTTCTTCGAGAAGGGCGAGCGCCCGCTGGAGATCGTCACCACCCGCCAGTGGTACATCCGCAACGGCGGCCGCGACGCCGACCTGCGCGACGCCCTGGTGGCCCGCGGCCGGGAGATCCAGTGGGTGCCCGAGCACATGCGGCACCGCTACGACAACTGGGTGGAGGGGCTGAACGGCGACTGGCTGATCAGCCGCCAGCGCTTCTTCGGCGTCCCCTTCCCGGTCTGGTACCGCCTCGACGAGGCCGGCGAGCCGGACTACGAGAACCCGGTCCTGGCCGACGAGGCGTCCCTGCCGGTCGACCCGTCCTCCGACGTGCCGCCGGGCTTCTCCGAGGAGCAGCGCGGCGTGCCCGGCGGGTTCATGGCCGACCCCGACGTCATGGACACCTGGGCCACGTCGTCCCTGTCCCCGCAGGTGGCCTCGGGCTGGGACACCGACCCGGAGCTGTTCGCCAAGGTCTTCCCGATGGACCAGCGCCCGCAGGCGCACGACATCATCCGCACCTGGCTGTTCTCCACGGTCGTCCGGGCGCACTTCGAGCACGGCACGGTGCCGTGGACGCACGCCACCATCTCCGGCTTCGTCGTCGACCCCGACCGCAAGAAGATGTCGAAGTCCAAGGGCAACGCGACGACGCCGATCGACGTCCTGGAGCGGTACGGCACCGACGCCGTCCGCTGGCGGGCCGCCGGTGCGCGGCCGGGCGCGGACTCGCCGTTCGACGAGGCGCAGATGAAGGTCGGCCGACGCCTGGCGATGAAGATCCTCAACGTCGGCAAGTTCGTCCTGGGCCTGGGTGCGTCGGCCTCGCTGACCGCCGAGCAGGTGACCCAGCCGATCGACCGCGCGCTGCTCACCGGGCTGGCCACCGTGGTGCAGGAGGCGACGGCGGCGCTGGAGTCCTACAACTACACGCGGGCGCTCGAGGTCACCGAGGCGTTCTTCTGGTCGTTCTGCGACGACTACGTGGAGCTGGTGAAGTCGCGCGCCTACGGCTCGGGCGAGGCCGCGACCTCCGCGCAGGCGGCGCTGGCCATCGCGCTCGACGTCCAGCTGCGGCTGTTCGCGCCGGTGCTGCCGTTCGCCACCGAGGAGGTCTGGTCCTGGTGGCAGACCGGCTCGGTGCACCGCGCGGCGTGGCCGGCCGCCGCCGAGCTGCCGGCCGACGGCGACCCGGCGGTCGTCACGGTGACGGCGGCGGCGCTGGCGGCGGTGCGGAAGGCGAAGTCCGACGCCAAGCAGTCGATGCGGGCCGAGGTGGAGACGGCGACGGTCACGGTGGCGCCCGACCAGCTGCCGCTGGTCGAGGCCGCGCGGTCCGACCTCGTCGACGCCGGGCGCATCCGCTCGCTGACCGTCCGCCCCGGCGAGGGCGAGCTCGCCGTCGACGTCGTCCTCGCCGAGGCCGCCGAGAGCTGACCCCGGTTCGACCGTGCCGCCCCGGGCGCCGACGTCTCAGCCTGCGTCGGCGGCCCAGGCCGGCGCGGGTCCCGTGCCGAGCCGCCAGCGCGCCGCCTCCTCCGACGGGCTGTACGGGCCGAGCGCCAGGCGCAGCGCCCGCAGCTGGGCGCGGGTGACGGCGAGCTGCGCCGCGCCGCCACGGCCCCGGCCGGGCACACCGGCGCACCCGGCGATCGACGGCGACACCACGTAGGCCGCAGCGCCGGACAACCCGCGGTAGACCACCCGCTCGGGGACGCTGAGGCCCGGTGGCGCGGCGAGGAACTCGCGCAGGTGCCCGGGAACGGGCCGCAGCCGCGGGCGGTAGGCGGCGAGGGCCTCGGCCAGCTCGGCCCTCGTCAACGGCAGGTCGGTGGCCCCCAGCTCCGCCGCGGCGCGGGCCCACTCCCCCACGTAGACGTCGGGCCAACCGCGGCCGAAGCGCGGGGTCAGGTCGCTGCCGACCGCCTGCTGGGCGGCGAGGAAGGCGTCGGTGAAGGCCAGGTGCACCCAGCGCAGCAGCGCCGGGTCGGACGCCGAGTAGGCCGTGCCACCCACCCGGCCGCGGACGCGGGCGTGCATGGCCCGGACCCGGGCCGCCTCCCGCTCGGCCAGCTCGGTCGAGCCGAAGGTGCTGACGACCAGCCAGCGGGCGGTGCCGGCCAGCCGCTTCCACGGGTCCTCGCGGTAGGCCGAGTGCCGCTGCACCCCGGCCAGCGCGAGCGGGTGGGCGCCCTGCCCCAGCAGCGCCGCGACCCCGCCGACCAGCGTGGCGAGGTCGCCGTGCACGCGCCAGACGACGCCGTCGGGCTCGAACCAGCCGGGGCCGGTGCCGACGCGGGCGATGTCGCGGACCCAGTCCGGGGCGCCGGTCGGATCACCGGAGACGCGGGACCGGAACGCCTCCCGCGCCTGCTGGGGCAGGGAGGTCAGGGCGCGCACGCCCCGAATGTGCCACGCAGCGGGTGCACCGGGACGCTCAGCGGGTGAGCTCGACCAGCTTGCGCACCGTGTTCCAGTTGCGGGTGGTCCCGGCGGCACCGAGCAGCCGGTCCCACGAACGGCCCGCGGTGCTGCTGCGCTGGAAGCCCTCGGGCAGCCACGCGTAGAGCTCGCGCCCGCGCACCACGTGCTCCCCGTTCTCGGCCGCCGGCAGCGCCGCCACCCGCTCGGGGTCCAGGGGCTCGGCGTAGAAGGTGACTGCGTAGCGCGCGGCGTCGGTGGCGACGTGGCCCAGCGGGTCGGCGGCCAGCACGGCGGCGAGCTCGTCGGCCGTGCGGACGACGACGGGGACGTCCAGCGCGAAGTGGTCGGCGATCGCGGCGGACAGGTCGGCGGCGAGCTCCGCCTCCGGCAGCGGGCTCTCGAGCAGGACGTTGCCGCTGGCCAGGTGGGTGCGGACGGCGCCGTACCCGCGGGCGGTGAGCACCTCGCGCAGCCGCGGCATCGGGACCCGGCGGGTGGCGCCCAGGTTGACCGCCCGCAGCAGGGCCACGTACCGCGTCACGTCCCGGACGCTAGCGCTGATCTGCACCCGGCATGCGGGAGGCGTTGTCCCTGATCACGACATCCGGCCCTTCCGAGTGTCGTGATCAGGGACAACGCCTGCGGGGCCGTCCACAGGTCTGCCTCTGGCGCCCCGTTGCGGGACGGCTGACGGCCACTCTGTGGCCGTGCACGATGTCCTCCGACTGCTCGGTCCCGCTCGCGTGGCGTCGACCGCGACGCTGTCGCGTCTCGTCGCACCGCGCACCGTCGGGCGCTGGCTCGCTACCGGCCGTATCGTGCACCTGCACCCCGGCTGGGTCACGGTCCCGGAACTCGTCGACGACTGGACCGTCCGCGCCTACGCAGCCGCGTCCTACTGCGGAGGGCCCCTCAGCCACTGGAGCGCACTGGCCGTCCACGGGCTCGGCGACGAGTACACCCGGTTGCACGTCACCGTGCCGGCGGGAGCGAGGGTGCGGTCGTCACCGCAGCTCCGTGTCCACCGCAGCCGGTTGCCGTTCGGGCTGACCACCGCGCGAGGGCTGGTGACGACGCCGGTCAGCCGGGCGC
This sequence comes from Blastococcus sp. KM273129, assembly GCF_021698995.1. NCBI lineage: Bacteria > Bacillati > Actinomycetota > Actinomycetes > Geodermatophilales > Geodermatophilaceae > Blastococcus > Blastococcus sp. KM273129. Next base: position 11,735 of record NZ_SSXB01000015.1, read on the forward strand.
TGGTGGACAGCTGGGGCGACGCGCACTCCGCGACGGCGGTACGGGCCTCCCCCGGCCTGGCCCGCGCAGCGGTGCTGCGCGCGGTGCAGCGGCGGCGCGTCCAGCCGGCCGAGGTGGCGGACGAGCTCGACCGCCGCCCCAACCTCCCCGGGAAGGCGGAACTGCACGAGCTGCTGGGCCTCGTCGCGGGTGGGAGCCACAGCGAGCTGGAGATCTTCGGCCTCCGGCACATCCTCACCGTCCCCGGGCTGCCGGAGTGCAGACGCCAGTACCGGGTGGACCTGCGCGACGGGCCCGTCTTCCTCGACGCGGCATGGCCGGACGTGCTCCTGGCGGTCGAACTCGACGGCGCCGCCTTCCACGGCTCCCCGGCGGCACGGGAACGAGACCTGCGCCGGGACGCCGCCCTCGCCGTCCTCGGCTGGCAGACCTTGCGCTTCAGCTACCGACGGGCCACCTCGGACCCGGCCGGTTGCCGCGCCCAGATCGCGGAGATCTACTGCCGCCGCTTGGGCGATGTCCCTCAGGCGGACATGAGATGACCGCGAACGTCGCGTGCAGGGTCATCGCTCCCCGGCAGGCTCGTCCGGTGAACGCCAGAGGCCCAGAACCGGGCGGGTCCTGGGCCTCTGGGCTGCCGTGGTCAGCTGTGGCTCACGCCGACTTCTCGCGGGGGGCTCGGGTCGGCTTGCGCGGCACGATGGTCGGGTTCACGTGCTCCAGCACGACCTCCTTGGTGATCACCACGGAGGCGACGTCGTCCCGGCTCGGGACGTCGTACATCACCGACTGGAGCACCTCCTCCATGATCGCCCGGAGCCCGCGGGCGCCGGTGCCGCGGAGGATCGCCTGGTCCGCGACCGCCTCGAGCGCGTCGTCGGTGAACTCCAGCTCCACGCCGTCGAGCTCGAACAGCTTCCGGTACTGGCGCACCAGGGCGTTCTTCGGCTCGGTCAGGATGTTGATCAGGGCCTGGCGGTCGAGCTTGCGCACGCTGGTGATCACCGGGAGCCGGCCGATGAACTCGGGGATCATGCCGAACTTCAGCAGGTCCTCGGGCATAACCTCGGCGAAGGCGTTGGCGTCCTCGATCTCCTGCTTGCCGCGGACCTCGCCGGCGAAGCCGATCCCCTGCTTGCCGGCGCGGGCCTCGATGACCTGCTCCAGGCCGGCGAACGCGCCACCCACGATGAACAGCACGTTGGTGGTGTCGATCTGGATGAACTCCTGGTGCGGGTGCTTGCGCCCACCCTGCGGCGGCACCGACGCCGTCGTCCCCTCGAGGATCTTCAGCAGCGCCTGCTGCACGCCCTCGCCGGAGACGTCGCGCGTGATCGACGGGTTCTCGCTCTTGCGGGCGATCTTGTCGACCTCGTCGATGTAGATGATGCCGGTCTCGGCCCGCTTGACGTCGTAGTCGGCGGCCTGGATCAGCTTGAGCAGGATGTTCTCGACGTCCTCACCGACGTAGCCGGCCTCGGTCAGCGCCGTGGCATCGGCGATGGCGAACGGGACGTTGAGCATCCGCGCCAGCGTCTGGGCGAGGTGGGTCTTGCCGCAGCCGGTGGGGCCGATCAGCAGGATGTTGGACTTCGCCAGCTCGACGGCGTCCTCGCGGGAGGCGCGGTCACCGCCGGCCTGGATCCGCTTGTAGTGGTTGTAGACGGCGACCGAGAGCGTCCGCTTGGCCTTGTCCTGGCCGATGACGTACTGGTCGAGGAAGTCGTGGATCTCCTTGGGCTTGGGCAGCTCGTCGAACTTCAGGTCCGACGACTCCGAGAGCTCTTCCTCGATGATCTCGTTGCAGAGGTCGATGCACTCGTCGCAGATGTAGACCCCGGGGCCAGCGATGAGCTTCTTGACCTGCTTCTGGCTCTTGCCGCAGAACGAGCACTTGAGCAGGTCACCGCTCTCACCGATTCGTGCCACCTGCTGACCTCCACCTCGACAGTCGCCGGTCCTGGTGTCAGGTACCCGCGGGTTGGACCCTGCTTGCTTGTCTTCTGCCCCTGCTCGACCCCGCTGGCAGGCTGCCCCGCGAGGCTCTCCTCCCGGCGGTGCGGGCCGGGGATCGGGCGTTCGCCGAACCTACCCGCCGCCTCCGGCCGGTCCGGGCAATGACTCACCCGGATGACCCGAGGCCGTTCCTCTTCTGTCCCGTCGTGCCCTCGGACCCCCGACGGTACGGGCCGAACACGCGCCTCGCGCGCCCCCGGCCCGTACCGGATCAGGCAGTCGGGAGGGCGTTCAGCTTCCGGCTCTGGATCACCTGGTCGACGATCCCGTACTCCTTGGCCTCCGGAGCGGTGAGGATCTTGTCGCGGTCGATGTCGGCGCGGACCTGGTCGGCGGTCCGGCCGGTGTGCCGCGCCAGGATCTCCTCCATCTGCGTGCGCACCCGCTGGATCTCGGCGGCGTGGATCTCCAGGTCGGAGACCTGACCGCCGGCCTCTCCGGAGGGCTGGTGGATCAGCACGCGGGAGTACGGCAGCGCCAGCCGCTTGCCCGGCGTCCCGGCGGCGAGCAGGACGGCCGCGGCCGAGGCGGCCTGACCCATGCAGACGGTCTGGATGTCGGGCCGGACGAACATCATCGTGTCGTAGATGGCCATCAGCGAGGTGAAGGAGCCACCGGGCGAGTTGATGTAGATGGTGATGTCGCGGTCCGGGTCGGCCGACTCGAGGGTGATGAGCTGCGCCATCACGTCGTTCGCCGACGCGTCGTCGATCTGCACCCCGAGGAAGATGATGCGCTCCTCGAAGAGCTTGTTGTACGGGTTGGACTCCTTCATGCCGTAGCTCGTGCGCTCCACGAAGGAAGGCAGGATGTACCGGCTGGAGGGCATCTGGAAGCTCATGTGTCTGTGTCCTCGGGCGCTCAGTTGTCGGAGACCGGGTTGGCGCTGTCGGTCATCGCGGCACGGCTGACGACGTGGTCGACGAAGCCGTACTCGAGCGCCTCCTGCGCGGTGAACCAGCGGTCGCGGTCGGCGTCCTTCTCGATCTGCTCGACGCTCTGACCGGTGTGGAATGACTGCAGCTCGTTGAGCTCCCGCTTGGTGCGGCGGAACAGGTCGGCCTGGATCGCGATGTCGGCCGCGGTGCCGCCGACGCCGGCCGAGGGCTGGTGCATCATGATCCGCGCGTGGGGCAGGGCGTAGCGCTTGCCCTTGGTGCCGGCGGTGAGCAGGAACTGGCCCATCGAGGCGGCCAGGCCCATGCCGTAGGTGGCGACGTCGCAGTCGATGAACTGCATCGTGTCGTAGATGGCCATGCCGGCGCTGACCGAGCCGCCGGGCGAGTTGATGTAGAGGTGGATGTCCCGCTTCGGGTCCTCCGCGGACAGCAGGAGCATCTGGGCGGCCAGCTGGTTGGCGATGACGTCGTCGACCTGGGTGCCCAGGAAGATGATGCGCTCGCGCAGCAGGCGCTCGTAGACCGAGTCGCCGAGGTTCATCCCCCCGCCGTTGGCGCGCAGCAGCGGCGCGCTGGCCAGGTTCGGGTCGGTGGTGCTCACGGGTGCGGTGACCTCCGTAGGACGCGTGTCGTGGCAGTCGGTCTCGGTGTGGTGCGGGGCCCGGAACGGCCTGCCGGGAGAGGTATCCCCCGGCGATCGCCTGAGTCCTGTCGACCCTAACGCGCACCTGCGACGGGACAGTCCCCGTGGCGGCGGTGTTCGCCGTCGGCGCAGCGACGACCCCGGAACGGCGACGACGCCGCCCCGCCCGGATGGGCAGGACGGCGTCGCCGCGGAGGGCGGTCCCGTCCAGAGGCTCACCCCGAGCGTGCGAGGGGTGAGGGGGACGGGGTCCTTTCTCAGGCCTTGGTGACGTCCTCGGTGTCCTCGGTCGCCCCTTCGGCGGCCTCCGTGGCGACGGCCTGGACGCCGATCTCCTCGGCCTCGACCGGGGCCTCCTCGGTGTCCCCGGCGGGGGTCTCCTCGGCGGCCGCCTGGACCGTCTTCGGCCGCAGGGCGTCGAGGTCGACGGTCCGGCCCGACTCGTCGGTGATCGTCGTCTGCTCGAGCAGCTGCGCGAGGGTCTTGGTGCGCCGGACGTCGGCGACGAACTCGGCGATGTTGCCGCTCTGCTGCAACTGCTGGGCGAACTGCTCCGGGCTCATCCGGTTGCGCTGCGCCTGCGCCATGATCTGCGCCGACAGGTCGTCGTTGCCGACGGTGACCTCACGGGCGTCGGCGATGGCGTCGAGGATGAACTGCGTCTTGACCGCCTGCTCGACGTTGGTGCGCTGGTCGGCCTCGTAGTCCTCGCGGCTCTCCACGCCCGACATCTGCAGGAAGGCGTCCCAGTCCATGCCGGCCTGGGCGAGCTCGCGCTCGAAGGCCTGGTTGCGCCACTGCACCTCGCGCTCGACCAGGTTCTCCGGCACCGGCACCTCGATGGTCTCGATGAGGTGCTCGACCAGCTTGTCGCGCGCCTGCGCGCCCTGCTGGATCACCTTGGTGCGGGCCAGCCGGGTGCGGGCGTCCTCCCGCAGCTCCTCGAGGGTGTCGAACTCGCTGGCGGTCTGCGCGAACTCGTCGTCGAGCTCCGGCAGCTCCTTCTCCTTCACCGAGCGGACGGTGACGGTGACGTCGGCCAGCTGGCCGGCGTCGGGGCCGGAGAGGAGCGCGGTCTGGAAGGTCTTCGACTCGTCGGCGGAGAGGCCGCGGACGGCGTCGTCGAGACCCTCCATCAGGTTGCCCGAGCCGACCTCGTACGACATGCCCGTGGTGGAACCGTCCTCCAGGACCTCGCCGTCGAGCTTGGCCTCGAGGTCGATGGAGACGAAGTCGCCGTCCTGGGCGGCGCGCTCGACGCCGGTGAGCATGCCGAAGCGCTCGCGCATGACGGAGATCTGCTGGTCGATCTCCTCGTCGGTGACCTCGACGTCGTCGACGGTCACGGCCAGGGAGTCCAGCGCCGGCAGCTCGAGCTGCGGGGCGACGTCGACCTCGGCGGTGAAGGCGAGGGTGTCGTTGTCGTCGAGGCGGGTGACCTCGATGTCGGGCTGGCCCAGGACGCGGACCTGGTTCTCGCGGATGACCTCGGAGTAGATCTCCGGGACGGCGTGCTGGACGACCTGCTCCAGGACGACGGGGCGGCCGAGGCGCTGGTCGAGCACGCGGTTGGGGACCTTGCCGGGGCGGAACCCGGGGACGCGGACCTGCTTGCCCAGCTCCTTGTAGACCTCACCGAAGGCGTGGTCCAGGTCCCCCCACGGCACCTCGATCGCCATCCGGACCCGCGTGGGGCCCAGTTCCTCGATGGTGCTCTTCACAGCGGCAGTGCTCCTCGGTGAGACAGTGGTGTGCAGGCGCCCGGGCGGACTCGGGACGCCGGGTCGACCCCCGAGTCTAGAGACGTCGGGGCACGGTCGGGGTGGCGGGATTTGAACCCACGGCCCCCCGCTCCCAAAGCGGGTGCGCTACCAAGCTGCGCCACACCCCGTGGCCGCACGAGTCTAGGCGGACCGGCGGCCGGCCGGGCGGGCGCGGTCGTCAGGGCACGCGGGTCACCGCCGCGGTGCAGGCGCCCGCTCACGCCGACACCGGCGGCCGCTGCCCGGCCCACGGCGCCGCACCCTCCAGGGCGGCGGCCACGCGGACGAGCAGGTCCTCCCGCCCGACGGCGGCGACGAGCTGGACGCCGACGGGCAGCCCCTGCTCGGTCCGGTGCAGCGGCAGGCTGACCGCCGGCTGGCCGGTGACGTTGAACTGGGAGGTGTAGGGCATGAGGCTGTTGATCCGCCGTCCCTCCTCCTTCTCGCCGGCCGCGGTGAACCAGCCGAGCTCCGGCGGGGGCGCGGCGATGGTCGGCGTGACCAGGAGGTCGAACCCCTCGCCACCGAGCTCCCGCGGCGCCCACCACTGCGCCATCCGGCGGCTCCAGGTGCCCAGCCAGGTGCGCGCCCCGAGGTACTTCTCGGCCGAGAGCCTGCGCCCCACGGCCCGGTACACCCGGTTGCGCGGTTCCAGCTCCCCGTCCTCGATCGGCCGGCCGAGGGACCGCTCGAAGGCCGAGAGGGTGAGCGCCACGTCCGCCGCGATGGTCGTGGTGAACCAGCGCGGGAACTCCGGGTCGAACATCGCCCCCGGCGTCCCCGGCTCCACGTCGCAGCCGAGGTCGGCGAGCAGCCGGCCGGTGCGCTCGACCGCCGCCCGGCACGCGGGGTGGTCCAGGTACTGCTCCCCCGGCTCGGCGTCCAGCAGCCCGACGCGGAGCCGGCCCACCGGGGCACCGACCTCCTCGGCGAGCGGGCGGGGCAGCGGCGGGGCGGCGTAGGGGTCGCCGGGCATCGGGCCGCTGATCGCGTCGAGGACGGCGGCGGTGTCGCGCACCGTGCGGGTGACGACGCCGTCGGTGGTCGCGCCGGCCCAGCTCTCCCCCACCTCCGGCCCCTGGCTGACCCGGGCCCGCGTGGGCTTGAGCCCGACGAGGCCGCACTCCGCCGCAGGGATGCGGATCGAGCCGCCGCCGTCGCTGGCGTGCGCGACCGGGACCAGCCCGGCGGCGACCGCGACGGCCGATCCGCCGCTGGAGCCGCCGGCGGAGCGACCGGTGTCGTACGGGTTGCGGGCCGGCGGGTGCGCCGCCGGCTCCGTGGTGATCGTGGTCCCGAACTCCGGCACGTTGGTGCGGCCGAGGACGACGAACCCCGCGGCGCGGAAGCGGGTGGCGAGGTGGCTGTCGACACGCCAGCGGACGTCGGCGTCGCGCAGGAAGGAGGTGCCGTAGTGGGTGGCCTCGCCGGCGACGTGGCAGCCGAGGTCCTTGAGCAGGATCGGCACGCCGCGGAAGGGGCCGTCGGGCAGGTCGCCGGCGGCCTCGGCGCGGGCGGCGTCGAACCGCTCGCGGACCACCGCGTCCAGCCGCGGGTTCACCCGTTCGATCCGCTCGATCGCGGCGTCGACGAGCTCCGCGGGCGTGGCCCGGCCGGTGCGGACCAGCTCGGCCTGCGCGGTGGCGTCCATCCAGGTGGTGTCGGTCACACGCCGCACGCTAGCCGCTGCCCAGGCGGCCCCCGGGACGACGGGGCGGACCGTTCACCCGCCCCGGCCGCCGATCAGGCTCCACGGGACCGACATGTGCCGCTCCCACCAGCCGTCGATGATGGGGTGGACCCCCGCGCCGGTGCCCGTGAGCGGGCGGGCGACGCCCCGGCGCGGGTCCGGCACGACACCCCGGTGCACGCGGAGAGGGCCCATGACCAGTCGTCGAGCAGCAGTGCTCCTGATCCCCCTGCTCACCGTCGGCGCGTGCACGAGCAGCGGTGAGGACGACGCCACGGCCGTCGACGCCTCCCCCTCGGCGACGGCCGGCGAGGTCGACATGGGCGCATGCGGGTTCGACGTGCCGGCGGGCGTGGACGTCGAGTGCGGAACGCTGCCCGTCCCGGCCGACCGCGACGACCCCGACGCCGGGGAGATCCAGCTGGCGTTCGCCGTCGTCCGCAGCGACTCCGGCAGCCCGGCCGAGGACCCGGTCGTCTACCTGTCGGGAGGACCGGGTCAGAGCACCCTGGAGCTCGTGCCGCAGGCGTTCGGCCAGCTCTACGAGCCGCTCACCGCGAACCGCGACCTCGTGCTCGTGGACCAGCGCGGCACCGGGCTCACCGAGCCGTCGCTGGCCTGCGACGAGTACAGCTCGTGGGTGCGGGAGTCGCTGGGCTCGGACCTCCCGCCGGAGGAGCTGGAGGCGCAGGCAGTCGGGTCGCTGGAGGAGTGCCGGCAGCGCCTGGTCGACGAGGGGGTCGACTTCTCCGACTACAACAGCGCCGCCTCCGCCGCGGACCTGGAGGACCTGCGGGTCGCCCTCGGCTACGACGAGTGGAACCTGTACGGGATCTCCTACGGCACCCGGCTGGCGCAGGCGGCCCTGCGCGACCACCCGGAGGGCATCCGGTCGGTGGTGCTGGACGCCGCGTACCCCGTGGACGCCGACCTCTACGAGGAGACGCCGGGCAACGCCGTCCGCGCCATGGACGCCCTGTTCGCGACGTGCGCCGACGACGCGGGGTGCGCCGCGCGGTACCCCGACCTCGAGCCGAGGTTCCGGGCCCTGGTCGACGAGCTGAACGCCTCGCCGGCGCCGATCACCGTGGTCGACCCGGCGAACGGGCAGCGCATCGAGGACGAGCTCGACGGGGACTCCCTCGTGGGCTTCCTCTTCCAGACCCTGTACTCGACCGAGCTGCTGGCGCACCTGCCGGAGATCATCGCCGCGGCCGACGACGGCCAGTACGGCACGATCGGGCTGCTCCTCGGCGCCCTCACCCAGCAGCTGGACCTGGTCAGCCTCGGCCAGCAGCTGGCCGTCCAGTGCCAGGAGGAGGTCCCCTTCGGCTCCCGGGAGGAGGCGGCCGAGGCAGCCGCCGAGCACCCGCTGGTCGAGGGGTTCTTCGAGGGCGCGCCGACCCTGGGCCCGGGTGTCTTCGACGTCTGCTCCTCGTGGGACGCCGGGGAGCCGGGCCCGGGGGCGGACGACCCGGTGACCAGCGACGTCCCCGCGCTGGTGCTCGCGGGCATCCTGGACCCCATCACGCCGCCGCGCTGGGGGGAGGAGATCGCCGCGGGGCTGTCCGCCGGCTCCTTCGTGGAGTTCCCCTTCACCGGGCACGGCGCCCTGCCCAGCCACGACTGCGCCGTCCGGATCGCCACCGACTTCCTGGACGATCCCCGCAGCGAGCCGGCGACGGACTGCGTCGACGACATCGCGGCACCGGCCTTCACGGCGGACGACGTCGACGTCGAGATGACGTCGTTCGAGGACGAGCAGCTGGGCCTGCGGGGCGTGCGGCCCGACGGCTGGACCAAGGTGGTCCCCGGGGTGTGGCAGGAGTCGGCCCTGGTCTCGCTGGTCCAGCAGGTGGTGCCCGGCGCCACCGCGGACCAGCTGCTCCAGCAGGTCGGCGTGCAGCTGAGCCTGGCCGAGCCGCCGCAACCGGTCGGCGAGCTGTCGACGGAGTCCTCCACCTGGCAGCTCTACCGGCTGGACGACCTCGGGCAGAGCGTCGAGCTGGCGCTCGCGGACGGTCCGGACGGCCTGGTGCTGGTGCAGCTGACGACCAGCCCCGACCGCGCCGACGTCCACCGCGAGCAGGTCTTCCTCCCGGCCGTGGAAGCACTCGCCCCGGCGCCCTGAACCCCGGTCCGAGCCGCGCGCGGTGACACCCGCCGATAGCCTGCCGGGAACGCGCGGACCCGGGCCACCGGGCCGCCGGAGCGTGCCCCACGGACGGAGACCTCGCAGTGGCGATCGACGACGACGGCCTCGGCCCGGCCACTCCCCCGCCGCCGCCCGGGTTCGGCGTGCTGCCCGCGGCCGCGGCGCTCGCCCGTCTGCCCTTCGACGTCGCGGTGCTGGTCGGCTACACCGTGCGCCAGCTCCCCCTGCTGGTGCAGGACGTGCGCAGCACGGTCAACGACGTCGCCCGGCTGGTGCACCACGGCGAGCGGGACGGCGCGCTGCGGGAGCTGATCGACGCCCTCGCGCGCGCCGCCCGCGCCGACAGCGCCGGCGCGCTGGCGCACGCGCTGCGCTCGGCCGGCGACCTGGCCGCCGTCCGTGCCGAGGTCGAGCAGCAGCGCCTCGTGACCGGTGCGGTCGACCGCGACGGGGACCGCGGGCACCCGTGACCGCCTGCCGGTCGCCCCAGCACGGGTGCGCGGGGGTGATCAGACGTCCACCGGCGCCCAGTCGACGACGCGGGACGCGACCGCGTCGAGCAGCGGGCGGTCGTGCGAGATCGCCAGCAGCCCGATGCCGGCGGCGCGGCAGTGCTCCAGCAGCAGGTGCCAGATGGCGGCCTGGGTGACGGCGTCGACGCTCGCGGTGATCTCGTCGGCGACGAGGTAGCGCGGCCGGGCCAGCAGCGCCCGCGCCAGGTCGACCCGCTGCAGCTCGCCGCCGCTGATCTCGTGCGGGTGGCGGTCCAGCCAGGCCGGGTCGACCAGCCGCCGGTCCAGCGCGGCGACGTCGCCCTCGGACGCACCGGTGGCCGCGAGCACCCGCCGCACCGTCCAGCGCGGGTCCATCGCGCGCTCGGGGTGCTGGAGCACGAGCTGCACCGGGTGCGGGGCGCGCCGGGCCCGCGGGACGGCGCCGTCGACGGTCACCCGGCCGCGGACGGGGGTGGCGAACCCGGCCAGCACCCGGCCGAGCGTGCTCTTGCCCCCGCCGCTCGGGCCGCACAGCCCCACGACCTCCCCGGCCTCGACCCGCAGGTCCACCCCGGCGAGGACCCACGGCTGCGCGGCACCGTAGCGGAACCACACGTCGGCGGCGTGCAGCATCAGGTCAGCGCCTCCGCCGGCACCCGGAAGCCGTTGGCGGGCAGCGCCTGCCAGAGCGACCGGGTGTACGGGTGCTGCAGAGCGGCCCCGTCGCCGGTGAAGGCGCGCGGGTCGGCGACGTCGACGGTGCGGCCGTCGCGGACGATGACCACCCGGTCGGCGACGGCGAGCGCGGCCACCAGCTCGTGGGTGATGAGCACGACCGCGCAGTCGTCGTCGGCCATCGCCCGGAACTCGGCGAGCGTGCTGGTGACACCGGCGGCCGGGAGGCCCGTGGTCGGCTCGTCGGCGATCAGCACCCGCGGCCGGCTCATCGTCGCCATCGCGACCAGCACCCGCCGGGCCATGCCGCCGGAGAGCTCGTGCGGGTGCAGCCGCAGCACCTCGGGCCCCAGCCCCCGGCGGGCCAGCGCCTCCTCCGCGGCCCGCCGCGGGTCGGGGTGCCCGGCCAGCCGCGCCGAGCGCCGCACCTGCCGGCCCACCCGGCTCAGCGGGTCGAGGAAGGCCACCGACTGCGGCAGCAGCGCGAGGCCGCGCCCGGCCAGCCGGCGGCGCCCGTCGGGGTCGAGGTCCACGCCGTCGTAGGCCACCGTCCCGCGCTCGACCGCGTTCGGCGGCAGCAGCCCCAGGACGGCGTGCGCGAGCAGCGACTTCCCGGCTCCGCTGGCCCCGACCAGCGCCACCACCTCGCCCGCCGCCACGGTGAGGTCCATGCCGGAGAGCGCAGCCACCGTGCGGCGGCGCAGCCCGCGCTCGTACTGCACGAAATCCACCTCGAGGTCGCGCACCTCCAGCAACGGGCTCACAGGTGGGCGCTCCGCGGGTCCAGCAGCGCCCGGGTGTTCTCGCCGATCGTGTCGACGAGCTTCACCACGACCAGCAGGCACAGCCCGGGCAGCACGGCGAGCCACCAGGCGCCGGCGCTGAGATAGCGCATGGACTCGGCCAGCAGCACCCCGATCGAGGGCTCCCCCGGGTCGACGCCCAGACCCAGGAAGGACAGCGCCGCCTCGTGCAGGATCGCGTGCGGGAAGAGCAGGACGGCGCCCACGAGGAAGTGGCCGGTCAGGTGCCCGGCGAGGTGGTGGCGGGCGATCCAGCCGCGGCCGTGGCCGAGCTGCCGGGAGACGCCGACGTGGTCGGAGGAGACGATCTCCCGCGCCCGGCCGCGCAGCACACGGGTGAGCGTCGGCCAGTGGGTGAGGGCGACGGCGATCACCGCGGCCTGCGTGCCCCCGCCGAGGACGAAGGCCAGCAGGATGAGCAGGACCAGGTGCGGCAGGGCGAGGAAGAGGTCGACCAGCCAGCTCACCACCCGGTCGACGACGCCGCCGAACACCGCTGCGACGGAGGCGAGCAGCAGCGCGATGACGGCGGAGATCAGCGCCGCCGTCGTCCCGACCACCAGGCTGAGCCGCAGCCCCGCCAGCACCCGGGCCAGCAGGTCGCGACCGAGCGGGTCGGTGCCGAACGGGTGGGCGGCCGACGGGCCGAGGTTGCGGTCGGCGAGCGCGGTGGTCGAGGCGGCGTCGTCCGCCAGGCCCCCGGCGACGAAGACGCCGAGCACGACCAGCAGCGAGAGCCCGACCCAGGCGAGCGTCCGGCGGCGCCGGTCCCCCAGGAACCCGGTCCGGAGGGCGGGATCGGCGGCGGTGCTCATCGCACCCCCTGCCCGGCCGGGGAGGGCGGCACCTGCTCCTGAGGGGGCAGCGCACCGGTTGCCGGCGGGCGGGGTGCGGCGACCGGACCGCGCAGGCCACGCCGGGCGCGCCGGGCGGCGGCGAGATCGGCCGACACCCGGGGGTCGAGCCGGGCGTGCACGAGGTCACCGACCTGGTTGCCGACGAAGACGAAGACGGTGGTGGACAGGACGATGCCCAGCAGCAGCGGGACGTCCTGCCCGAGGGCGGCGGCGGTCGTCGCGGCACCGAGGCCCGGGTAGGAGAAGACCTGCTCGGCGAGGACCGCGCCGCCGAAGAGCTCACCGAGGGAGCTGAACTGGAGCAGCACCGCGGGGGCCGCGGCGTTGCGCAGCACGCGGTGCAGCACGACGCCGGTCGCCGACTCCCCCTGCGCGCGGGCGAAGGCGACGTAGTCGCTCGCCAGCGCCTCGACGACGGCGTGCCGGGTGTGCAGCACGACCGGGGCGACGCCCACGACCGAGAGGGTGACCGCCGGCAGCACCAGGTGGTGCAGCCGGTCGAGCAGGGTGACGTCCTCGGCCAGGGTGCCGACCGGGACCGCGCAGCACACCGGCGTCCAGCCCAGCTGCACCGAGAAGACGTAGAGCAGCAGCAGGCCGACCCAGAAGGTCGGCGCCGAGGCCAGGGTGTAGGCCCACCAGCAGATCGCCCGGTCGGTGAACGTGCCCTGCCGGGCACCGGCGAGCACCCCGAGCGCGAACCCGGCGAGCCCGGAGAGCAGCCAGGCGGTGGCCATGAGCGCGAGGCTGGCGAGGAAGCGCTCCCCGATGACGTCGGCGACCGGCTGGTTGAACGTCAGGGACCGCCCCAGGTCCCCCTGCGCGAGCTGCCCCGCCCAGGCGAGGAAGCGCTCGACCGGTGGCTCGTCGAGCCCCCAGCGCTCGGCGATCAGCGCCCGCTGCTCGGGGCCGACGGCGGCGATGTCCCCGCCGACGTAGGCGTCCACGGGGTCGACCGGCGAGTGCACCACCAGCGCGAACGACGCGGTGGCGACCGCGACCAGCAGCAGGGCCAGCCGCACCAGCCGGCCGGCCAGCCACCGCGTCGCCCGGCTCAGCAGCTCCACTGCCAGTCCGCGATCCCCGCGGTGACCGGCCAGCCGTGGCCGTGCGGCTCGATCCGCGGGCTGCCGAGGTCGAGGCACTCGTCGACGAAGTAGGTGTGCTCGAGGTTGACCAGCCAGGCCCAGGCGGCATCCCCCTGCGGGCCGAACCCGGCGCCCTCGCCGTCGTGCTGGGCCGCCTGCCAGTGCGGGATCGCGGCCTCCTGGTCGGGGGCGGTCATCGCCGCCTCCAGGTGCGCGTCGACCTCGGAGCTCGCGTAGTAGCCGGGGTTCCAGTACTCGACGCCGGCCTGGGTCGACGAGTAGAGGTTGTACATCTCGGTCGGGTCGAGGCTGCCCCAGCCGAAGAGGACCGCGTCGGAGTGCAGCCGCTGCTCGATGACGTCCCAGCTCGCGCCGTCCGGGGTGACCTCGATGCCCACCGGGGCGAGCATGTCGGTGACGGCGAGGGCGAGCGCCTGCCGCAGCGAGTCGTCGGCCGGGTAGAGCAGGCTGAACGCGGCCGGGACGCCGTCGCGCTCCCGCACGCCGTCGCCGTCGGCGTCGACCCAGCCGGCCGCCTCCAGCAGCCGCTCGGCCTCGGCGGTGTCGGCGTCGGTGACCGCCGCGGCAGGCTCGTCCCAGGGCAGCCCGTCGACCGGCCCGGTCGCCGGCGTGCCGTAGCCCTCCAGGACGCCGTCGACGAGCGCGGCGCGGTCCACGGCGACGTTGACCGCCTGGCGCACGGCGCGGTCGGAGGTGACGTCGTCGCCGATCGGCTGCCCGTCCTCGGTGGTCCGCCCCTCGTCGGGCACGAAGGGGAACATGATCCCGCGGTTGTCGACGGACCGGACCGCGACCAGCTCCATGCCCGGGACCTGGCTGGTCGCCAGCTGCGCGGGGACGGCCGCCATGTCGACCTGCCCCGCGGCCGCGGCGGCCAGGGAGGTGTCCTCGCCGGTGAACTGGAAGACCAGCCGCTCGAAGGCCGGCTGCTCGCCGTAGTAGCCGTCGTTGCGCTCGACGATGAGCTGCTGCCCCTCGTCCCACTGCACGAAGGTGTAGGGCCCCGAGCCGACCGGGTTGCGGGCGTAGTCCGGGCCGTGCGCGTGCTCCGGGACGATGCCCAGCGAGACCAGCCGGTTGACGAAGGTGCTCTGCGGCCGCTCCAACCGCAGCTCGACGGTGTCCTCGTCGACGGCGACGGCCTCGGCCAGCGCGGTGACGTCGGTCAGGCCGCCGCTCTCGCTCGCCGTCGTGAAGGTGTAGGCGACGTCGTCGGCGGTGACCGGCTCGCCGTCGGTGAAGCGGGCGTCGGTGCGGAGGTCGACGGTCCACACCAGGCCGTCCTCGCTGACCGACCAGTCGGTGGCCAGGTCCGGGACGACGTCGAGGTCCGCGTCCCGCGCCAGCAGGGTCGACTGGAACAGCGGCGAGCCGTACCGCCCCCAGCCGAGCGTCGGGTCGTAGCCGTCGTCCGGCTCACCACCGATCGCCAGCCGCAGCTCGGTGGGCGCAGTCGATCCGGCGGCCGTCCCGGCCCCGCGGGTGGCGGCGCCGCAGCCGGCGACCAGGACCGCCGACGCGCCGACGGCCAGCGCGTTCCGGACCGCTCCCCGCCGTGCGCGCACGTGATCCCCTCCGCTCCGACGGCGTGCCGCACCCGGTGCGCGCCATGCCGCCGCCGAGGTTATTGCAAACATCTTGCAACAGGCCATCCGGGGTTGCACACCGCAACCGGGGTACCGGGAAGGAACACTGCACACCGCCGCCTCGTTGGTCTGCGGGGCGACCGCCCCCGTCCTCCTCCGAAGAGAGCCATGAGCCCCTACCACAGTCCCCAGGCCGCGCCCCTCCGTTCCGGTGAGGGGGTGCGCGGCCGGTGACCGAAGTGCTCTCGCTCCTGCTCGGGGTGCTCGTCGTGCTGGCGATCACGGCCGTCACGGGCTACTTCGTGGCCCAGGAGTTCGCCTACATGGCGGTCGACCGGGCGACCCTCGGTGCGCGCGCAGCGGGCGGTGACGCCGCCGCGAAGCGGGCGCTGGACGTCACCCGCCGGACGTCGTTCATGCTGTCGGGCGCCCAATTGGGGATCACGGTCACCGGGCTGCTGGTCGGCTACGTCGCCGAGCCGCTCATCGGCGAGTCCCTGGGGGCGCTGCTGGGAGGCGTCGGCATACCGACGGCGGTCGGCGTCGGCATCGGCGCGGTGCTGGCACTGCTCTTCTCCACGGTCGTGCAGATGCTGTTCGGGGAGCTCTTCCCGAAGAACCTGGCCATCTCCCGCCCGGAGCCGGTCGCCCGGTGGCTGGCCGCCTCGACGGTGGTGTACCTCAAGGTCTTCGGCTGGCTGATCTGGGTGTTCGACCAGGCGTCCAACCTGCTGCTGCGGGCGCTGCGGATCGAGCCGGTGCACGACGTGGAGCACGCCGCCACCGCCCGGGACCTGGAGCACATCGTCGAGGAGTCCCGCGACAGCGGGAACCTGCCGGCGGAGCTCTCGATGCTGGTCGACCGCATCCTCGACTTCCCCGACCGCGACGTGGAGCACGCGATGATCCCGCGCCCGCGCGTGGACACCGTCCAGGACACCATCACCCTGGGCGACCTGCGCGCCCTGATGACCCACGGGCACTCGCGCTACCCGGTGCTGGAGGCCGGCACCGGTGACGTCGTCGGCGTGGTGCACCTGGCCGACCTGCTGGCCACACCCGAGCCGGACACCGCGCGGGTGACGACGATCGCCCGGGAGTGCCCGGTCGTCTCCACGTTCACCCCGCTGCCCGACGCGCTCCGCCGGCTCGCGGAGGGCGGCGAGAAGATGGCCTGTGCCATCGACGAGTACGGCGGCTTCGCCGGCGTCGTCACCCTCGAGGACCTCGCCGAGGAGCTCGTCGGCGAGATCACCGACGAGCACGACGACGAGCGCCCGGAGTACGTGCCGGTCGTGGGCGACGGCGTGTGGGAGATGGCCGGTGACGTGCACGTCGACGAGGTGGAGCGGGCGCTCGGCGTCGACCTGCCCGACGGCCACCACGAGACGATCGCCGGGCTGGTCATCACCGCGGCCGGCGCCCTGCCCGAGCCGGGCGACCGGCTGACCATCGAGCTGCCGCCGGACCCGGCGGATCTGGTGCACGCCGACCGGCCCGCCCCACGGCACCTGCACGTGGAGGTGCTCGACGTGGAGCGGCACGTGCCCTCGCGCGTCCGCCTGGAGCTGCCCGACCGCGCCGGCGCCACCGCCCCGGAGGAGGCCCGATGAGCGAGAACCCGTGGGTGGTCCTCACCGCGACCGTGGTGATCGTGGCGCTGTCGGCGTTCTTCGTCGCGGTGGAGTTCGCCGCGCTGGCCGCCAAGCGCCACCGGCTGGAGGAGGCTGCGCCCGGCAGCCGGTCGGCCCGCGCGGCGCTGCGCAACTCCTCGGAGCTGACCCTGCTGCTGGCCGGTTCGCAGCTGGGCATCACCGCCGCCACCCTGGCCCTGGGCGCGATCAGCAAGCCGGCGGTGCACCACTGGCTCACCCCGCTGTTCGAGTCGTGGGGACTGCCGCTGGTCGCCGCCGACGTCGCCGGCTTCGTGCTGGCGCTGCTGGTGATCACGTTCATCCACCTCGTGGTCGGCGAGATGGCGCCGAAGTCGTGGGCGATCGCGCACCCCGAGCGCTCGGCCACGCTGCTGGCGGCGCCGATGCGGGCGTTCATGGCGGTGTTCCGGCCCCTGCTGCGCCTCCTCAACACCATGGCCAACCGGCTCGTCCGCTCGGTCGGGGTGGAGCCGGCCGACGAGCTCGCCGTCGGGCACAGCCCCGATGCGCTGCGCCACCTGGTGGAGCACTCCGCCAACGTCGGTGCGCTGGACGCCGGCTTCTCCACGCAGATCTCCGGCGCCCTGGAGCTGGAGCGCATGACCGTCCGGGAGCTCGTCACCCCCGAGGCGCCGCTCGTCTCGGTGCCGGCGGACGCGACCGTGGAGGCGGTGCGGGAGGCCACCCGGCGGAGCGGCCACCTGCGCATCCTGCTCGGGACCCGGGCCCGGCTGACCGGTG
Organism: Blastococcus sp. KM273129; assembly: GCF_021698995.1. Lineage (NCBI taxonomy): Bacteria > Bacillati > Actinomycetota > Actinomycetes > Geodermatophilales > Geodermatophilaceae > Blastococcus > Blastococcus sp. KM273129. The sequence goes on from NZ_SSXB01000015.1 coordinate 28,821, forward strand.
TGGTGCACGTACGCGACACCCTCGCCTCCGCGCCCGGCACCCCGGCGGCCGGGTTCGCCCGCCCGGTGTTCGACCTGGACGCCGGCACCACCGTGTGGGCGGCCCTCGCGGCGATGCGCGAGACGCGGAACCACCTCGCCGTCGTCACCGAGGCCGGTTCGGTGCTCGGCGTGGTCACCATGGCCGACGTGCTGCACCGGCTCCTCCCCCAGCCCGCGGCCGCCGAGCCGGCCGGCTGAGCGGGGCGGCCCGGCAGCCCGTTGCCTGGACTGCCGGGCCTGGGCGGCGCACCTGCCGGCGGGCGCGGCGCCGCGGGACGAGCGTCCCCGCCGGAGTGCCCGTCCGCTCGCTCAGTCCCGGGACGGGGTCGGCAGGACGCCGGTCTCGCTCAGCTCCTCGGCGATGTCGACGAGCTTGCGGTTGGTGTGCGAGGACGCCCGCACCAGGACCTGGAAGGCCTGGTCACCGGTGAGCTTGAACTGGTTCATCAGGATGCCCTTCGCCTGACCGATCAGGTCGCGGCTGGCGAGCGCGGTCCGCAGGTGCTGCTCGTGCTGCGCGCTGACGAGGGCCACCGCGGCGTGGCTGGCGAACACCAGCCCCACCGACTCGGACTCCTCGCCGAAGGCGCCGGGCCGCGACGAGTAGAGGTTGAGCGCCCCCACGGTGCTGCCGGTGACGAACAGCTGGAACGACAGCATGCTGCGGGCGCCCAGGTCGGCGGCCTCACCGGCGAACCGGGGCCAGCGGTCCTCTTCCCGGAGGTCCTCGATGCGGACGGTCCGCTGCTCGAACAGCGCGTCCAGGCACGGCCCCTCGCCCAGCCGCTCCTGCAGGCGGTCGATGCTTCGAGGCAGGTCGCCGGTCGGGGCCCGCGACTCCACCGTGCGGCGGTCGACCACGGGGGTGATGCCGCTCTCCTCCGCTCCGGGCACGGAGCCGACCGCGGCGTGGGTGATCGCCTGCAACGTGGCCTCGACGTCGCCGTGCTCCTCCTGCAGCGCGCGGGCGACCTGCCCCATGACCTCGCCGAGGTCCGCCGCCGGCCCCCGCGCTACCGCACCGTTGCCCGGGAAGGGAACCGGCCGCTGCGGCTCATCGCTGTGGGCGGACCGGGCTGCGCGGTCGGGCCTCTCGGGCATGCGCGCCACGGTATCGCCGGGCCGCGCGGCTGTCCCTGCGCGGGAGCCGCAGCGTCGACGGTTCTGGGAGCCGACGCCTGCATGGGGCCGCTGCCACGTCGTCCGGCGGCGGCGCGCTACGCTCGTCGCGGCTCGGCAGCCGGTGGATCTCGGTCCCGGCGGCTCCGATGTCGAGGGAGCCCGCTCCCTCGCGCCGTCACGCGGGTGTAGCTCAATGGTAGAGCCCCAGCCTTCCAAGCTGGCCATGCCGGTTCGATCCCGGTCACCCGCTCCACGCCCTGACCGGCTCGTATGCCCGTCTCCGCAGCTCAGCGCGGCCTTTGCACCGCTCCCGTGCCTTAACGGTGCTGACCCCTGCTGACCGCTGATCACCGGCTTTGGCCGGTGCTTAAGGCACGGATAAGGCACGCCCCAGCCGTGAATGACCCCGACGTCGTGCAGCTTCGTGCAGGTGCAGGGGCACGGGCCGCTAGCCCGCGAGCGAAGCAATATATGGACCGCCAAGCGTCGTCTCGTGGCTGGCCTGTGCCGCATCAAGAGCGGCCGGCGCACCGTGATCGCGGCCTGACCGGCCCGTGTCGTTCACCCATCGTGGCGGACATCAAGCGGGGGCAGCGAGTCCACCACCCTGATCGTCTCCAAGGAGACTGTGACGATGCGTGCCAGCAGGTCAACGATGTAGCGCGGATCGCCGACTTCGCGGGACCAGTCGTTCGGGTCGTTGACGATGCCCGACGCCTTGTCGGTCTTCACCCAGTAGCGGTCAATGATCCACTCGATGGCCGAGCGGCTGCCCAGCGTGTAGCGGTACGCCTCCTCTGGGATGCTGCGCAGGGTGATCCGCTCGTTGTAGTGGATCACCGACCGGTCGTTCCGCAGTCCCGCGGCCTTCTGCTCTGGGGTGGGCTTGTCGAAGGCCATCTTCTTGTCGCGGACAGCGAAGAACCCGTAGTCCGCCTCGCCGCCGGGACCGGAGACATCGAGCCCCTCCAGCGGATACGGCTCGACTGTCTCGTAGCCCAGGTGCAGTGCAGCCAACTGCTTGCCTGCGTCGGCGAAGGCGCGGAAATCCTCGGCGAACGGGATGCGTGGAAGCATCTTCCTCAGATCCGCGGCGTAGAGCTCGCGGTACTCCGGCGAGTGCAGCAGGCCGTAGACGTAGTCGAAGATGTCATCCTTGCTGATGGACTCGCCGGTGTAGGCCGCCGTGAACGCCGCCAGAGCCTCGTCGGTGATGTTGTCGATGCGCCGGTAGCCGTCGACCACCTCACCATCGTCGTGGACGTCGAACATCCCGGACTCGTCGACCTTCTCGTACCGCCACCGCGCGAAGAATTGACCGCCCGAGCCTGCTCCCGTGACATGGAGGTCGGGAACTACGTCCAGGGCAAGAACGGAGAAGGGGACGGCGGATCCAGATCCCACCTGGTACACGCCGACATTCGTAGCGTGCCGATCGGGAAAGAGGTTCGGAATACGGTATCGGCGTTCGATAAGAGCGTCGTCGCGATAGCACACCACCTTGGTGAACGGTCGATAGATGGCGTGCACACTCGCCTGACTGCTAAAGCTGAGTTGCTGCCCGCGGGCGTGAGCCGCCTCCAAGCCGCCGCTCCACGCAATCCGGGTAGAATCCTTGGTCCTGTTGCCCGAGACCAGCCCGTCGTTGTAGCTAGCTAGAAGTTTCCGGACTGATGTTTCGACAGCCCCCCTACCAAAGTTGTAGACCCATGCATCCCGGTTGGTCTTGAGACCGCCAGACTGGATCGCATAAATCTTCTCGATGGGCATGAAGGCGCCGAAGTCCTCGGCTCGCTGATACAGCCAGTCTCCGTGCTGGTTGGGGGTGATGGCGGCTGACGCCAGGTTGCCAAGGCTGCGTGCTTCGGCGACACGAGCAAGCTTCTGCTCACGGGTCAGATAGTCGCCGACATCGGTGTAGTGGATCGTCGCCGGTCCTGCGGTGTCAGGCTTCTTGACCAGCAGGGTGATCGCCACCGTGGCCCGGCTACCGCCGCCGAAAACCTTGCCACCTTCACGGCGCGACTGCTCACCCGCCGTCCGCTGGTTTCCGCGCAGGTTGAACACGTGAATCGCGGAGAATTCCTCACCGAGGGTCTGCCGCATGCCGTCGGCGGTGTTCGAATCGAGGAATCCGCCGTTGGTCACGAACGCGACGATGCCGCGCTCCTTGATGCGCAGGGTTGCCCACTTGATCGCGCGGATGTAGGAGTCGTAGAGCGAGTTCTTGTTAGTCGCTGTCGATCGTGCTGCGTAGGTGTCCCGGATCGCGGCGTCCAGGGTCGGGTACTTCTCGTTCGCGTTGTCGTCGTTGGCACTGTCCTGCCCCGAGGAGTAGGGCGGGTTGCCGACGATTACCTGGATGGGCAGCTGCTTCTGCCGCTCCAGCCGCTCGTTGTTCTCCGGCATGACGTCGATGTCCTGCTGGTCGTCGTCCTCCCACGACTGGAAGCTGTCCGTGAGAACGAGCCCAGGGAACGGTGACGGCGTCCCCTCCAGTTCCTCGTACGTCGTCTCGATGTTGGCCGCGGCGATGTAGTAGGCCAGCAGCAGGATCTCGTTGGCGTGTAGCTCGTTCGCGTACTTGCGGACCAGGTCGTGCGGCTCGATCAGCCCGCTCTGCAGCAACCGCACCAGGAAGGTGCCGGTGCCGGTGAACGGGTCGAGCACATGCACGCCCTCGTCGGTCAGCCCCTGACCGAACTCCGCGCGGAGCACCTCGTCCGCAGAGCGCAGGATGAAGTCGACGATCTCCACCGGCGTGTAGACGATGCCAAGCTTGGCCACCGTCTTCGGGAACGCGGTGGCGAAGAACTTGTCGTATAGCTCGACCAGCACCCGCTGCTTGCCTGCTGCGTTGTCCACCCCGGCCACCCGCTTGCGCACGGTGTCGTAGAAGCCCTCGAGCGTCTCGTTCTCTGCCCCTACAGCGTGCGCATCGAGCACCGCGAGCATGTTCTCCATAGTCCGAGCCACCGGGTTGCCGGCCAGGAAGCTGGAGTGGGCGAACAGCGCCTCGAACACCGGCCGGGTGATGAGGTGCTGTGCCAGCATGTCGATCGCGGAGTCATCGGTGATCGAGTCGTTCAGGTTCCCGCGCAGGCCGGCGACGAAGTGCTCGAACTCGTCGGCCGCCGGTCCAGGCGTGGCGAGCAGCCCCTTGATCCGGGTGACGTGCGCGGCGGCGATGTCGGCGATGTCCCTTGCCCAGGTCTCCCAGTACCGGCGCTCGCCGACCTTGGCCACGATCCGCGCGTACATCGCGTCGCGGAACTCGTCGGCCGGGAACTCCATGAGCAACTGCTCGGTGGTCTTCCGCGCCGGCTGGTCGGGGTCGGGCACGGTCACGCCGTCGCCGTCCGTGGGGCCAGTGATCGTGACGATCTCGATGGTGTCGGGCTTGCGCTTGTTCAGCTCGATCTGGTTGACCATCGCGTGGAATCGGTCGTCGTGGCTGCGCAGCGCCTGCAGCACCTGCCAGACGACCCTGTAGCGCTCGTTGTCCCGTAGCGCCTCCTCCGGGGCGATGCCGCTGGGCACCACCACCGGCAGCACGATGTAGCCGAGCTCCTTGCCGGGCGCCTTGCGCATCACCCGGCCGACGGACTGCACGACGTCCACCTGCGAGCCGCGCGGGGTGAGGAACAGGACGGCGTCCAGCGCTGGCACGTCCACGCCCTCGGACAGGCAGCGGGCGTTGGTGAGCACGCGGCAGACACCGTCCGGGGCGGGCTCCTTGAGCCACGCCAGATGGGTGTTGCGCTCGTGCACCCCCATCGTGCCGTCCACGTGCGCGGCCTGGACCCGAAGGCGCGGCCGGTCCTCGGGGGCGTCGATCTGCGCCCGTTCGGACAGGTCGGGGAACGCCGCGGCCGCGGCCTTGGACGCCTTGATGTGCTGGGCGAAGGCCACCGCCGTCCGCATCGGCGCCCGGTCGACGGCGGCACCGTCGTCCACCGACGCCGGCCCGAAGTTCTTCGCCAGGCCGTTCCAGCAGCCGATGAGCTTGGCGGCCTGGTCGAGCGGGATCTCCCCGGAGTTGGCCATGGCCTGCTGGAAGTTCTCCGCGACGTACTTCTCGTCGACCGCGAGCACCAGCACCTTGTAATCGGTGAGCAGGTCGGCCTCGACCGCCTGCCCGAAGCCAAGCCGGTGTAGCTCGGGGCCGAAGACCTCGACGTCGCCCATGTCAGCCAGGACCGCGTCGGCATCGGTCGCCTTGCGCTTGACCTCCTCGCCGAACACCCGTGGGGTCGCGGTCATGTACAGGCGCTTGGTGGCCTTCAGCGCATCGGCGTCGTGCACCCGGACGAACGTCGACTCGTCGCCGTCCGCGATGGTGACGCCGGTGGTGCGGTGCGCCTCGTCGCAGACGACCAGGTCGAAGCTCGGCAGGCCCCGCTCCTGGGCCTGGATCACCACTTCGATCGACTGGTAGGTGGAGAAGACCACCCGCATGCGCCCGGCGGCCTTCTCGCCTCTCTCAAAGCGGGTCAGCAGGGTCTGCGGGTCGGTCGAGGCTGGCTCGGTCAGGTCGATCGGGAGCTGGTCCGCGTCGTCGGACGGCGTTCGACGTCCGACCCGGACGTCGGAGCAGACCGCGTACGGCGCGATGTCCACCTCGGCGTTGGCCATCCACTCCCGCAGGCTCTGGCTCAGCAGCTGGATGCTCGGCACCAGAAACAGCACGGTGCCGCCCGCGCCGACCAGGTCCTCGGCGATCCGCAGGCTGGTGAAGGTCTTCCCGGTGCCGCAGGCCATCACCAGCTGGCCCCGGTCGTGCTCGGCGAGCCCGGCGCGGACGTCGTCCAGCGCCTTCTGCTGGTGCCGGCGCAGCGCCTTCTTGCCGGTCGGGACGACGATCTCCGGCGTCGTCCAGGAGAACTGGCCCCAGTCAATGGCCGCGTCGGCGAGGTAGCCGATGTCGACCCGCTGGGCCACCCCATCGGCCAGCGTCTCCTCAGCGTTGGCCGACCAGGCGGCAGCGGTGTCGAACACGATCCGCCGGGTGAAGCGGGAATGCGCGGAGGCGCTGATGAATGAGTCGATGTCGGCCTTGGCGACCGTGCGATCAGATCCGTAGAACTTGCACTGGATGGCGGTGAGCCCGCCGTCGTCGGCGTTCGCGGCGACCAGATCGATGCCGGTGTCCGGCCGGCCGGCGCGCTCGGGCCAGTCCGACCACAGCCAGACGTCGGAGAACCGCGACGTCCATTCGGGGTCGGAGGTCAGGTAGGCCCGGATCAGTCGCTCGAACCTGCTGCCCTTGTCCCGCTCGTCCAGCGATTCGCTGCGCAGGCGATCCAGGACAGCGTGGATAGTCCCCGTCACGCTTCGCATCTTGCCCGACAGAGCGGCAGGACAGGGTTGCCCCGCCCGGACGAGTGGGCTCTCGTAGCGCCAGAGATCGACTAGCGGAACGTGCACCGAGGCTGGGCTTCGGTCGAGGACCTCACCGCACTCGGCGCCAACCTGGCGCCTGGGGGCTCTCACCCCGCGCCGGATTCCGACCGGTCGATCGACCCGGCGTTCCCGGTTGGTCCAGCCGATCCGCTCGGCGATCACCGTCGCGGACATCGCGGAAACCGCCTGCAGCAGCTCCCGGATCCGCGGCTCGACCCCGCCAACCGCGGGGTCCCCTTGGCCCGATCCAGCCAGCGGATCTCTGTCCACTCCTCCACGGACAGCACCTCCCCTCCCCAGGTCGGCTCGAGCCAAAGTCCCGAGTAGGGGGCGAGTAGGGGTCGGTTTTCGACCGTTGCTAGGGGCAAGTCTTCAAGCGGCGTCGACAGAGTTCGACCGGCGATATGACTGGGGGCAGCCCATGACGACTTGCCCCCTGAGCTGTGTCACTCTTCTCGGCCAGGCTCCGCCCCTCCTCTTCGCGGCTGTAGCCGCCGCTGCCGTATGGGTTGCGGACGACAGCAGCGCATCCCTCATCCAAACTGTCGGACGAGCGTGATGAACTGGTCCGGTGTGCAAGTGAGCACGCCCAGTTCGACGGCTTTCTTAGTGAGCCCCTTGTCTCCCGTGGCGATGATCCAGCGGTCCCCGATCAGCTGCCCCGCGCTGACCGACATCTCGGTGAGAGCGGTTGCCAGCAGCATCACGTCGCCATTGCCCTCGTTGCGGTACAAGTCGACTACCTTGTCTCCCGCCTTGATCGTCGCCAGCACGACCTTTACGTTCTCAAGGACAGTCGTTGTGATCGCGTAGATGAGCGGCTTGAGCATCTCGACGTCGTGCAGTCCCCGGGCCTCGTAGATGATCTCCTCCGGGATCCGACACCTGTTGTGCATGAACGCCGATGCCCTTTGGTTGTCCGTCATCCTCGACAAGGTCACCGTGTCCACCAGGTAGCGGTCGATCATTACAGGGTCGCCCTGTACTCGTTCAGGGAAACGGATTTTCGGTTCTGGAACAACACCCTGGTGATCTCCGAGGCAGGCAGTCGCTTGGCGTCCATCTGTTTCAACAAAGATCGGGAGTACTCCGCGCTGTTGTACTTGCGCAGCGCGTTCACCGGCTTCGGCTGTCGCGCCTGCGTCTTTGGCCGGTTCCGAAAGTCCTCGCGAAGGATGGCCATGTAGTCGCGAGCCGTGGCAGCGTCGAGGAGGCCGAGCCGTCGTGCTCGCATCAGAAACGCGCTGGGTGTCACGCAGTAGGTGTTCGCGTGCGCCTTGACGTCGCCCAGGGAGGACACCCCGAGACCAGCCACCGACGCTGCCGGCATCAGCATCTCCTCGGCGATCTCGTACTCACGGTTGTCGATCGGATCGTCGGACTGGTCCGAGTAGGCGACGGGCTTGAACTTGCCCCGAGCAAGACACACAGTGAGCAGCGCTAGCGTGAGGAATCGCCGGCCCGCAGGCTCCAGGCTGTCGCGGTGCTCGCCGTTGTTGACGAACAGGAAGGGCACCTTCTTGTCCCGGATGCAGATGCCGCTGAACCGCGCCCGCTTTGGAATAGCCTGCGGCATGTAGTTTCGCATGCTCTGGGACACGAAGATGTTGTGCTCCTCCAGGCAGTCGAGAAGGTGCTCAAAGGCGCGTTCTTTGGTCTTAACGCGCAGCAGGTAGGAGCGATCGACGCCGAGCTGGGCGATCAGCCAGTCAGCGTCATCCTTCACGGTCCGCCGGGACCGTCGCAGCGCACTCACGAAGGCGTTGTCAGGGAGCGCCGGGTCCAGCCCTTTCAGCAACTCCTGCTTGCGCAAGATGTCCTTCACGATGAGCTCGACGTCGGCGAGAAGCACCGTGCCGCGAGAGTTGAGCGAGAAGGTGCCCTTGCTGACCCCACGTAGCAGAACTTCCTGCCTCCGCTTGAGTTGCGCCTCCACGACGTCGACTGGTGCGAAGAACAGCGTGTACGGAATCTCCGCGCTCCGCCCGAGACTCACCAGCTTGGTGAACGAGATGCGCGATGCTTCGAGCGCCTTCAGGTATTCCTTCGCCTCTCGCTGCCAGGAGTTCTCGATCAGCGCTACGAAGGTCTCGCGCTCGATCACGGTCGTGGAGTGGCCACGAGAGACAGTGATAGTCACGACAAGAGCCTCTCGTATTTGCGCGATCGTTGTCAGTTACACCCCGCACAGTGCACGCGGTGCGTCCTGCTCTGTCCTGGTGCCGTCGAGCCTGTCTAACTGTGTCCAAGACCGGCCGTTCAGGCGAGGCAGTCGAGGCGCAGCTTCACGGTCCGGCAAACCAGCGGCCAACGGGCCCGCACAAAGGCCCCTGTAGCGGCTATTGGGGACATCCGGCTCTGGCTGCCAGTGCGAACCGCCGTCGCGACCTCTTCCGGCCAGCGTCACGTCACTGGAGAAGAGCAAGATCAAGTGCCACACACCTTCTGCACCGCCGGTCGAGGGCCTGCTCCCCGCGCATAAGCAACGCGGGCCCTCACCGCCGAGCAACGTCCTCCTAAGACAGGAACCATCAGCGGCGCCGATCCAGCGTTGCTCAGGGCGGACGCCGCTGGCGGGAAGGGTGCACTGGAGAACTACTGCATGGAGGCTGGAGGCCGCCTTCCTACCGTCCGCGGACGTGATGTCACTGCACAAGCTGACCGCCGGAGACGGCTACACGTACCTCACCCGTCAGGTGGCGGCAGTCGACAGCACAGAACGCGGTCACGTGGGGTTGGGCGACTACTACTCCCGGCGCGGTGAGTTTCCCGGCGCGTGGGCCGGGGGCGGTCTGGCCGGCCTGATTGGCGTGTCGGATGGGCAACCGGTCGGCGAGGAGCAGATGAAAGCCCTCTTCGGCCAGGGGCGGCATCCGGACGCCCACCGGCTGGAGAGGGAGGCCCTCGCGGCGGGCTGTAGCGCCGAGGAGGCACGGGCGGCCGGCGCACTCGGCCACCCCTTCCTGATCTTCGCCGCCGACTCCAACGGGTTCCCCGCACGCTGCGCTCGCAGGTACGCCGAGTTCAATGCTGCCCGCGGCGCTGAACTCGGCGCTCCGATCCCAACAGAGGAACGCGCGCGAATTCGCAGCGCGATGGGCCGGTTGATGTTCGCCGAGGCTCACGGCCGTCCGCCCGCCGATGCCCGGGAGCTGTCGGGCTTCATCGCCCGTGCGTCCCGACCGGCGACGACGGCGGTTGCCGGCTACGACCTGACCTTCTCGCCCGTCAAGTCCGTCTCGGCGCTCTGGGCGCTGGCGTCCCAGGACATGGCCGAGCAGATCGAGGCTGCGCATGCCGCCGCTGTCGCCGACGTTCTCGCGTGGCTCGAGCAGCACGCGACCTTCACCCGGCTCGGCCACGGCGGCGTCCGGCAGGTGGAGACCATCGGGCTGGTGGCCGCGGTGTTCACGCACCGCGAGTCGCGCGCGGGGGACCCGGATCTGCACACGCACGTAGCGGTGAGCAACAAGGTGCAGACCCACGACGGCCGCTGGCGGGCGCTGGACGGGCGGGTCTTGCACAAGGCCATCACCGCTGCCTCCGAGCGATACAACACGAGACTGGAGACCCACATGGTCGGCCGCCTCGGTGTGCGGTTCGCCGCACGGCCCGATAGCGAGCCCGGCAAGCGACCGGTACGCGAAATTGTCGGCATAGACGCCGGTCTGCTGGCCGCGTGGTCCACACGGCGCCGGGCCATCGATGTCCGCCGCGGCGAGTTGGCCGCCGACTTCCAGCAGGACCACGGCCGCCCGCCGACGACGGTTGAGGCGATCGTGCTGGCCAAGCAGGCGACGCTGGAGACTCGGGATCCCAAGCACGAGCCGCGCTCGCTGGCCGATCAGCGGCAGGCGTGGCGGTCCGAGGCGGTCGCGGTTCTCGGCTCGCCAGCTGCCCTGTCCCGCATGATGGACGACGCGCTGTTCCGGCCGGCCCGGGGAACCACTCCCCGGCTGACCGACGGCTGGGTGGCCGCGGCGGCCGCCCGGGTGGTGGACACCGTCAGTGCCCAGCGGGCCACCTGGCAGGTCTGGCACGTGGCCGCTGAGGCGGAGCGGATGGTCCGCGCCGCCGCCTTCGCGCCGGAGGACGTGGACGCCGCCGTCGATCGGCTGACCGACGCCGTCCTCTCCCCCGCCTGGTCGGTGCCGCTCGGCGAGATCGACCCGGTCGACGAGCCGCCGGAGCTGCGCCGCGGCGACGGGGCCAGCGTCTACACGGTGGCCGGCGCCCGGCTCTACACCAGCCGGGCGATCCTGGACGCTGAGGCGCGGCTGGTCACCGCCGCCGGTCAGGGTGGCGGCCGCCGCGCCGACCCGGGCACGGTCGGGCTGGCCCTGCTGGAGACCAGCGCCAACGGCGCCGAGCTCCACCCCGGACAGGCGCAGCTGGTCCGCGAGCTGGCCGGCAGCGGCGCCCGGCTGCAGCTGGCGCTCGCCCCGGCCGGTGCGGGCAAGACCACCGCGCTGGCCACCCTGGCCCGGGCCTGGACCGCCGACGGCGGCATCGTCCTCGGGCTGGCGCCGTCGGCCGCCGCCACCGCCGCGCTGCGCGCCGGCCTCGGCGGGCACTGCGACACCCTGGCCAAGCTGGTGTCCTGCCTCGACACCGGCCGCCTTCCGGACTGGGCGGCCGGTATCGGCCCGCGCTCCCTGGTGGTGGTCGACGAGGCCGGCATGGCCGGAACTCTCGAGCTGGCCCGAGCCGTGGAGTACGTGCTGGGTCGCGGTGGCAGCCTCCGGCTGATCGGCGACGACCGGCAGCTGGCCTCCGTCGCCGCCGGCGGCGTGCTGCGCGACATCGCCGCCACCCACGGCGCGGCTACCCTCACCGAACTGGTCCGCTTCACCGACCCGGCCGAGGCCGCGGCCACCGTCGCCCTCCGGGACGGCGACACCATCGGCCTGGGCTTCTACCTCGACCACCACCGGGTGCACGTCGGGGACCTGTCCACCTGCGCCGACGAAGCGTATGCGGCCTGGGCCGCCGACCGCGCCCGCGGCCTCGACGCGCTGCTGCTGGCCCCCACCCGCGACCTGGCCACCCAGCTCAACGCCCGCGCCCGCGCCGACCGGCTGGCCGACACCGCATCCCCGGTCGGTCCCGAAGTGCGCTTGGCCGACGGCACCGCAGCCGGCGCCGGGGACGCCGTCATCACCCGCAGCAACGACCGCACGCTGCGCGTCACCACCACCGACTGGGTGAAGAACGGCGACCGCTGGACCGTCACCGGCGTCAGCTCAGACGGCCGCGTGGACGTCGCCCACGCCGTCACCGGACGGCGGATCACCCTTCCCGCCGGCTACGTGCGCGAGCACGTGCAGCTCGGCTACGCCAGCACCGTGCACGCCGCCCAGGGGCACACCGCCGAGGCGAGCCACACCGTGCTCTCCGGGACCGAGAGCCGGCAGCTGCTGTACGTGGCGCTCACCCGCGGTCGCACCGCCAACCACCTCTACCTCGCCACCGTCGGCGACGGCGACCCGCACAGCGTCATCACCCCCGCCGCGGTGTGCCCGCCGACCGCCACCGACCTGCTCACCGCCATCCTGGTCCGCGATGGCGCGCAGACCTCGGCCACCACGGCCGGGCGGGCCGCCGCGCAGCCCGCCACCCTCCTGGCCCACGCGGCCGCCCGATACACCGACGCGCTGCAGTTCGCCGCCGACCACACGCTCGGCCCGCAGGCCGGAGAAGAACTGGAGAACGCCGCCGAGCGTCTGCACGCCGGGCTCACCAGCGCACCGGCCTGGCCCACGCTGCGCGCCCGCCTCGCGCTGGCCGCCCTGTCCGGCACCAACCCGCTCACCGCCCTACGCGACGCCGCCGCCGGCCGGGAACTGGGCAGCGCCGCCGACCTCGCCGCCGTCCTGGACTGGCGGCTGCACCCCCAGCACCCGGCCGCCCCCGCCGGCGGGCCGCTGCCCTGGTTGCCCGCCGTCCCGGCCGCGCTGGCCGACCACCCGCACTGGGGGCCCTACCTGGCCGCCCGGGCCGAGCAGGTCGCCGGGCGCGCCGACGAAGTGGCCCGGGCCGCCGGGACCTGGACGGCGGCCACCGCGCCCGGCTGGGCCCAGCCGCTGCTGGACACCGCGCCGTCACCACTGCGGGCGGACCTCGCCGTGTGGCGGTCCGCCCTGGACATCCCCGACACCGAGCGGCGGCCCACCGGCCCCCAACGGCCCGCCGCCGCCGAACGCACCCACCAGCGCCGGCTCGACCGGGTCCTGTCCACCGTGCTCCCGTCGCGGGGCACGTCTACCTGGACCGCGCTGGCCGACGGCATCGACCCCCGCATCCGACGTGACGAGCACTGGCCGGCCCTGGCCGACCGGCTCGCCACCGCCGACCGCGCCGGCCTCGACGCCGCGGGGCTGATGACCGCCCTCGCCGCCGGACGGCCGCTGCCCGACGACCTGCCCGCCGCCGCCCTCTGGTGGCGGCTGGCCCCGCACCTCGGACCGGCCACCATTCACGCGCAGGCCTGCACGCCCGCGCCCCGCCCGGACTGGTACCCCGCCCTGCTCCGGCAACTTCCCCAGGAGTCGGAGGGCAGTGCACTGGTCGACCCGGCCTGGCCCGCGCTGGTGGCGGCGGTCTCCGCCGCCATCCGCGCCGGATGGGACGCCGACGAGCTGGTTGCGACCGCCGCGACCGGCCTGCCCGGCATGCTCGCCGCCGGCGCGGTGATCGAGGCGCTCGTGTTCCGCGTCACCGCGCTCACCGACCCCGCCCCGGTCCAGACCGCCGAACCGCTCCCGAACGATCTGCGGCCACCCGAGGACGCCCACCTCCTCCCCCAACCCGACGCGCCGGTGTGGATCAGCGCGGACGACCCGCTGCTAGCCGACCTGCCGCCCGAGGACACCCCCGACCGGGACGACGCCTCGCCGCCGTCCCAAATGGCGGAGCCGACCTTCCTGACCCCCGACCCGTTCACCGCGGCCGGCCCGGGCGGCGCCGACGAGGCCGACTACCTGCTCGAGCAGCACTTTTGGGCCACCGCGGCCGTAGGGCGCGACCGGCTCATCGAACTCAACACCCAGGCCGCAGCCTTCTTCACCGCCCACTACTCCGGCTCCTGGGCGCCCGGCTACATGCGCGAGCGGCTGGGTACCGATCCCGCCCGCGACTCCAGGTTCACCGTCGGATACGCCCCGGCCGGCTGGACGTCCCTGACCGACCACCTTCGGCGCTCGGGGGCCACCGACAAGGAGTTGCTGGCCGCCGGGCTGGCCTCGCGTGCGTCCACCGGCCGGCTGATCGATCGCTTCCGCGACAGGCTCACCTTCCCGATCCGAGACACCGACGGCGCGATCCGCGGCTTCGTTGCTCGCCGGAACCCCGCCGCCACCGACGACGGCCGCACCGGTCCCAAGTACCTCAACACCCCGACGACCGACCTATACCGCAAGAGCGAGCACCTGCTCGGACTGCACGAGGCCCAGCCGGGGCTGGCGGCCGGGGCCGCCCTGGCCCTCGTCGAAGGACCGCTGGACGCGATCGCCCTCACCCTGGCCACCGACGGCCGTGCCGTTGGCGTCGCCACCCTCGGCACCGCGCTCACCGATCAGCAGGCCGACCTGCTCCGGCCGCACATTCAGGCCGAGGGCCCCGGGGTCCTGGTGGCCACTGACAACGACGCGGCCGGGCAGCAGGCCTCCGAGCGGATCTTCTGGCTGCTCACCGACCGCGGCGACCACCCGCGCCGCCTCGCCCTACCCGACGGGCTTGATCCCGCCGACCTCCTCTACCGAGACGGCGCCAGCGCGCTGCGCAGCGCCATCGACACCGCGATCAGCCTCGCCGACGCCTTTCTCGACGCCGCGTGCTTCGACAGGAACCCCGCGGACCTCCGCGCGACACTGCGGCAAGTTGGCGCCATCATCACGGCTCTGCCACCCAGCCGTTGGCTGGCACACATCGACCGAGTCACCCAGACCCTCGGCGTCCCGCCCGGCACCGTCCACAACGCAGTGCTGGGAGCCGAACGGACCACCGCGCCGCCTCACAGATCGACGACCGGCCCGGCGCAAATGTCCCAGCTGGCGTCCCCCTTCGAAGATCGTCACCGGAAGGGTCTACCGGGACGCCCGCCGCAAGCCACCCCGACTGACCTGCACCATTCCCGGTAACCGTTCGGCCTACGGACTGGCAGCGCCCCGCGCTCAGCGGCAGATGACTTCTTCGTCAGTCGGGCTCCCCGCCGCGGTCCACGCTTGGACTGCCGGGCAACTGCGTCCTCTTGAATGCATCGGAGGCTGCAGTCCAACCCTCGGGATGGGAGATTGGCAGCAGACGGAACTGCTGATCGTGCGTGCTGTCGTACGGCGTAACAGCTTCCATCTTCATGCGGCTGTGGTCGCGAATGAGCAGCATCTCAACTACCTGCGCGGCAGTCTGGAGGACCTCAGCGATGGTTCCTGGCCCGATGCTCGTCGGCGACAACACAGCGCCGCTGCTATCTCGGTCGACGTAGAAGCCGCGCTGCTTAGCCAGGTTGGCGTCGGTCGCCGTAACTTCAGCTTGCTTCTGCTGTCGTTCCGACGCTTGTTCCCACGTCTCACCGTCCCGCTTTCCATCACGCATAGCGCTGTAGTCACCCCAGAACGAGGCAAGCTCGTCTCCGAATACGATGGCTTCCAGATACTTCTTCGTGTGGCTACGGCCGTGCTGCTTCAGTGCATCCACGCTGCGGGGTGTCTCGTCGCCTTCGCTCCAAGCCTTCTCAAACGCCGCGTAGATCCAGAGTGCCTTGCCGAGCTCCTCCTGTGCCAGGACGGTGAGGGACCCCGCACGGCCGTACGACTCTGCGCTAAGCAGGACGTGTGCGTCGGAGATGAGGGCTGACGCATTGTCCATCAGCGCCTTCCAGAATTCCCGCGCCTCACTGGGGTTCATCTTGACCACGCAGCAAGTGTGCCCAGGTGGTCTGACAGAGCTAGCTCGGCCGCAACCGCGACCCGACCCCGCCGACGAGTCAACCCGGCTGAGGGCAGCCCCTCCCGGGCGAGACCCCTTCAGCGGTGTACGCCGCCGCCTCCGCCCATCGGGCGGTTCGGGCCAGTCGACGGATGTCCGCTTCTGCCGCGAAGGGCGTCCAGCCTCTGGCCGGCTCTCGGCCTCGGCCGCTCGGCGCCCCGGGAGCCGCGGCGTCCAGGGGAGGCGTCCGGTGCGACCCTGATGCCAAGAGAACGTGCCGACCACGCCGGAGCGAACCTTGATCGAGCGGGAGGAACTGGTTGAGAAGTCCGAGGAGTTCGGACTCCATATCAGCAACGTACAGCGTGACTACGTCTTCGGCTGGCTCCTCAGCGGCCTCTACCAGGAGGAGTCCAGCAACGGACTCGTACTCAAGGGCGGAAACGCTCTCCGTAAGGCCTGGCTGCCTGAGACACGATTCTCAGACGACCTCGACTTCTCGACGCCGGGGGTCCTTGATCCCGAGCAGCTACTCACCCGGTTCAACTCTGTTTGCAGACTCGTGCACGCCAGAACGGGCATCCGGTTCGATCTTGACCGCAACGCCCTCGTCAAGGAGCAGCACATCGACGCACGTAAGCGCGTCTACAAGATGCGCTTGTACTTCAACGACTTCAGCGGCAATGCGGACCACCTGACGCTCAGGGTCCGCCTGGATGTCACTGAGGGCGACCGCCTGCGCTTGCCCGTTCAAACCCGCAGCTTGATCCACCCGTACTCCGATGCCGCCGACTGTGCCGTCGACGTCCGGGTCGTGAAACTGGAGGAAGCACTGGCAGACAAGCTGACTTGTCTCATCACGCGCAGGTATGCCTATGACCTCTTCGACCTCGTATATGGGCTCTTCGTAAGGTCGGATCTGCCCGTGAATAGGGGAGAGGTGGTGCACACCTTCCTTCGGAAGAGTGCCTTCGAGCGGAGCCCCGTCACCGCGCGGGACCTCCTGATCAACACGCCACTCGACCTGTTGAGTCAATACTGGTCGAAGATTGTGTGCCCAAAGGCGTCTCTGTTCTCCTTCGACCATGCTCTCGAAACACTCAAAGCCGGCGTCGCCAGTCTGTTTGTTCCGTTCAGGTACGGCGCAGAACACGCTCCTGCCTACTTCCCGCCCCAACTACGTAACGCCATCCTGCAGGCGGCCACTGACCTCACCCTTCTGCGCCTCGTTTATCAGGGGCGCGAGCGGCTGGTGGAGCCGTATTCGCTCGCCTACACCGTTAGGCGCAGCGACGGTGTGGCCCAGGAGTACTTCTGGGCGTACGACCGCACTGGTGGACGAACTGGCCCGGGGATCAAGTCGTTCCTTCGTAGCGGTATTCAGGGCATGGCTAACACGGATATCGCCTTCCAACCGCGGTACCAAGTCGAGTTGTCCAAGGCGCCTACGCGCGGAGGGGTCAGCAGCTTCGCCGGACGCAGTTCCTCTCGGTTCCGCGCGGCTGGCCGAGCCCTGCCAAGTTCTGGGCGTGTGACGTATACGGTCGAGTGTTCATACTGCGGGAAGCGCTTCACCCGCAAGACGAGCCGCACCAGACTGAATCCGCACAAGGATCCCTGGGGATATCCTTGCTCGGGTCGGTCGGGCTACCGCGTGTACTAGGGCTCGTCAAAGGTCTCTGCGCCATCTAGTTGACCGCTGATGCAACGCATCTGTCCTGAGCGATGCCTCTGCCTCAGCCCCGTCCTCGGTCCTTAAGAAGTTCATCTGGCAAAAGTCTGCAGATGCCGCAGACCAGTACGTGCCGGTGGGGGATCCCTCATCCGGGCACGGTCCTCGGACTCAGGAAATTAATCCGCTCGGCTGGGAACGGTGAAGGCTCCCTCTTCGCCGACCCTCCGAATGACCCTCAGAACAGCCTGGCACGCGGATCGCTCGGTCCACTCCCTGAATCGACAACTCACCGTTAGATTAGATGCAGAGTTGATAAGAGTGATCGTCAGAGTCGAAGGTCCTGTGGTATGTAGTTCTTGACGGCTATCGGACGTGTGTCGGTCTGCAGCAGCTGCTCGGAAAGCATCAAGTAGAAGATCAGCAGGGCGTTCGGCGACTCGTAGACCTTGAGGCTGCTTCCCGATGACCCGACAGTGGCGATCATCCCGTCCAATTGTTCGTTGACAAGCACGCCCTTAGAGAGGAGGCAGCCGATGTCGACCCGCTCCCAGAGGGGCAGGGTAGTCATATGGGACTTCAGTGCGGTGTTGAATTTCTTGAGGTCACCCGACTCGAGCGCGAAGAGAGCGTAGAGAGTCGGAGTGTGGTCCCACTGCCGTCCGTAGGACGTGACCACGCGCTGGATACTCCCCTGAGGGAAGTACGCCGACTTGCTGAGTTGCTTGACGCTCAGCATGTTCTTGACGATGCCCTCCGCGTCGCTGGGCCCGACCTTCGTCTTCACCTCGATCACAGCCAGGACGCCCTCCACTGGCACGAGGCGGTGCCCGTCCTCATCGCTGGAGAACAGCATGGGCGTGCGCGCCACGTCGTAGATGATCACGTCCAACTGCCGTGTGCGCTGGCCTTTACTGTCGATCACTTGGCCCTTGGTGACGCCCAGCGACGCAGGCAGGTACCGCCGAAAGAACGACCGGACGGACTCCTCCGCGGCCTCGCCCTTGCTCAGGTTGTGATCCAACGCCGTGCGGATCTTCGCAAGCGACAGGGTCATCTCTTGGGCGGCCTGCGACATGATCGCCATGAGGTCGGACATAGGGCGATGGTGCCTCCCGGGGCTGACAAGTTCGTCGCCGCGATGGCTGGCGCGCGTCGCCGCGACGGCTAGGGCCGACTCAAGGCACGGGCGACCTAGAAGGAACACCCGAGTAGAAGCGGCTCATCGGCGTGTGCGGACGTCCCACAAGCGGATCGGCTTGCGACGCACGCCGGAGGATGGACGATCGGACTCCGGGCATCGCTGATCCCCGTGTTCCCCACACGGTCCGCTGCCCCCGACGCCATGCGTCTGGCCACGGTCTTGTCGGGCCCCTGTTGCATAGTCATGGCCCCCGAGTAGTACGGAGTGTCGGGATGGCCGAGCGCCTATGGCTCGATGTGCCCTATGGCGAGAAGGACGCCGCCAAGTCGGCCGGCGCGCGCTGGGATCCCGACGTTCGTCGCTGGTACGCGCCGCAGGAGGCACTGGTGCCGCAACTGGCGCGCTGGGAGCCCCGGATACCGGAGCTCCTGCCTGGGGAGGACCGCAGCTTCGGCCAAGGCCTGTTCGTCGACCTGGTGCCTTCGACGTGCTGGTTCACAAACGTCCGCAGCTGCGTCGAGGCAAGCCAGTGGGACGCACTCCGGTCCATGGTCTACCGGCGGGCCCGCAACCGCTGCGAGGCCTGCGGCGCTCCGCGCGGCCGCGAGCGCCAACGCCTGGAAGCCCATGAGCGCTGGGAGTACGACGAGACTACCTACACCCAGACGCTGCGGCGCCTGATCGCGCTGTGCTGGTCCTGCCACCGGGCGACGCATTTCGGCTTCGCCGAGGTCACCAGCACCTCCGCCGAGGCAAAGGCCCACCTTCGGGCGGTCAACGGCTGGTCGGCCGTCGAGGTGGACGCCCACATCGACCGGGCCTTCGCGCTGTGGAACAGGCGGTCGACGAATCAGTGGCGGCTCGACCTAGGCATGTTGACGAACGCCGGCATCAAGGTGGTCGAGCCCCCTGCTCCCAGGTGTCGGAGTGAGGAGAGCGCAGCGCGTCTGGCCATCAGGCTGCCGGTTCTGCCCACGGCAGCACGAGGTGAACAAGGCCGCCACACCACCACGACGCACCGATGCGACGCCGAAGGCCGCTCCGGACCCGAGCCGCCCCGCCGGAAGCTCTGGGAGCGTATTCGCGGAGCCCTCACTAGTCAGTAGCGGCCAGGCCGCCTGCGCCTGGCGCCGGGGTGTTGATCCCTTGCACACACCGGGATCCTGCGATGGCCTCGGCCACGTTGTCGGCGTGGCTGAGCAGGCGCTCGCCAGCGCCGGGCGCTCGAGCCCGCTCGGCGTAGTGCCCGGCGAGGTGGCGCTGACTCGGAGTGGCCGGGGACGCGGCACGGTTGACCGCAGCGGCCAGGCTGCTCGACAGTGCGCCGGCCGAGGCCAGCGCGCGACCGAGGCGGTCGAGATCAGCGCCGCGGGCCTGTACGCGGCGGCCGGCGATGACGTCCCGCACCCGGTCCTCGGGCATGTCCTCCATGCGCGGCAGGTCTCGGGCGGCGGCAAAGAGTCGGCCGGTCCGCGACCAACGGTCGACGGCCGCGACGAGTCGGTCGGCGAGGACGGGAAGCTGGTTGGTCACCTCCTGGACCGTGCGGGTCAAGCGCGGGAGGTCGCCTCGGTCGCGGAGCGCGCTGAGGTCGGCGTTGGACCCCAAGTCGTTGCGAAGCGTGTCGGCGAGGGTGCGCGCCCAAGGAACGACGCCGTGAGGGTCAGTGGGCCCGGCTCGGTGGCCATCCTCGAAGGTCATGCTGATCCGGCCCGTGAGTTCCCAGGCGACGGCTGTCAGCAGGGGCCGCATGCCTTCGTGACCCGCCGCAGCGGCTACGACGGACGCGGCGCAGTCGCTCGTGATTTCGGCGGCGGCGACAGCGGCGCGGAAGCCGCGCAGGGCCAGGCCGTCGGTGCGCAGGGCTCTGTCCAGCGCGGCGGTGAGCGCCGCCGCGGCATCGACGGCGGCCAGCTTCTCGCCGGCTCGTGGGAGGCCGGACACGGGCACCAGGCGATCGAGGACGGCCGCGCCGTTGGCCGTCGGCGGGTCGGCCTGGGCGTCGCGCTCGACGGCTGCGGCCAGCCTCCGGACGGCGGCCAGCTCGGCGACCGCAGCCTGCGGCAGCAGCCGGTGCGCCAGCCGGGCGCAGTGGTCGGCAGCTTCGGCAAGTTCGACGGTGACCGCCCACCGGTGGCCGCGACCCATGCTGGCGCGGTCGCGGCCGATCACGTCGGCGGCCGCGCCGGCCAGGTCGGTCAGCGGTCCGCCGGTGCGCGGCCAGAGCCGGCCCACCGTCGTGCAGGCAGCGGTCAGCTGGGCGGCGGTCTGCTGCCGGCGGCTGACGCCAGCGGTGAGCCCGTCCTGGGTCATGCCAGCGATGGCGCGGCCGAGGTGGGCCATCGCTCCGGTGACGTCCTCGATCGCCGCGACGGTGGTCGGCGCCGCGGTGCGTTCGGCGAGCGCGTCGAGCAGCTGCTGCAGGCTGGTGGCCATGATCAACGCAGCTGTCGCAGGGCGCGGCGGGCTGCGCGGGCCGCGTCGATGACGTAGCGGGTCGCAAAGGTCTCCCGGTCGACCAGGCCGAGCGCGCCCATTGCGGCGCGGATGCTGGCGCGGGGGTCGTTGTCGACCAGCGGGACAGGTTCTGCGTGCCCACCGGCCAGCTCGAGGAACTCGGCGGCCTGCATGCACTCCAGGGCGATGTGTGCGGGGACTTGCTCTCGGTCGGCGCCGACGGCGTCGAGCAGGGAGGCGGCGTAGCTGAGCGGGTCGATGCTCGCCTCGACGGTCACGGCGGCTCTCCTTCACTTGGTGGACTGCGCCGAGGCTGGGTCGCCGCGGCCGGTGAGTGGGGATGTGGCGATCAACCTGTGGATCGCGGCGGGGCTGTGCACGACCGGTTATCTGGGCGGCGGCGTGACTGGTCCGCCGTCTGCATCGGGAACGGGCAGGGCGGCCGGGCAGTCGTCGAGCAGTCGCCAGTGCAGCTCCCGCGCCGGATGCCGGTCCGGCAGCGGGGCGGCGGCGAGGGCGGGCAGCCGGGAGGGAACGTCGTAGCCGGCGGCCGCGGCGCGGGTGAGGGCTGCGGACAGGGGCCGCCAGTCCGGACCAAGCAGAAGACGCGGGTCGATCCGTTCGGCGACGGCCTCCCACTCCGAGCACCCGGGCTCGCCATCACCGACGACCGGCTCGCTCTCGAGTTCGGCCGCGATGCGCACGATCTCTGCCGCGATGGACCGCCGCCGAGCCGCGGTCGCGGCGTCGAGCCACGCGGCCAGCAGCCCTGGAGTATGTCGAGTCATCCACTGCCGGCTGACCCGCACACCGCCGAGCAGCGTGACCCAGTCACGGTCCGGACGGCCGGTGTGGGGAGCCTCGGTCACGAGACATCTCCTTCGTCGCCGTCCGGGGCGACCGCGTCCGGTGCGCTGCGAGATGGCTGATCTCCGGTGTCGGCGTCGAAGCGGCGGCGCCGCTCCGCAACAGCGGACGGAGTGCGGTAGTCGGCGTCCCAGGACCGGGCGGGCCAGTCGACATGTCGACCGGGTGGGCAGCCCAGGCCCTGTCGCTCGTTCATGCGGGCGTAGAAGCCGGGCAGGGCGTAGCGGTGCCACTCCTCCATCGGATGGGGAACCGTGGCGTCGGCCGCCGCGGCCCGCATGCACGCGATGACTGCGAGCTCGCGGACCAGTGCCGGGTGGGCCGGCCAGCAGGAGGGGACGACGTGCGTGGTCTGCCAGGCGTAGGTGTGGTTGAGCCAGCCGGCGACGTCGTCGATCCACGACCACAGCTCCCGGCGCACCTGGGGAGAGCAGGTCGCTGGGTCCCACGGCCGGTCGAGCAGCCCGTAGGCCGATGGCTCGAGCCCGGACAGCTCGGCCTGCCGCAGCATCTCCAGCGCGTGCCGGACCCAGCGTGGCGGTCGCGGAAACGGGGGCGCCAGGAGGATCTCGGTCACGACGCCTCCCAACTCGCGGGCATGGTCCCTGCGGCTTCAGCCGTCGCCTCGGAGGGGCGGCGGGCGTGCTCCCCTCCCCCGGTGCCGCGGCCGCGCGCGGCCACAACCCGGTCGCGGGCGGCCGCCTGGGCGGCCAGGAGCGCGGCGCCGCGGCGCCCCGTGAGGCACCGGGTCAGACGGGCGATCAGCGGCGGCGCGTTCTCTGCGAGCACCAGCGCCCGGCCGGGCGGCAACAGGCGGATCTCCTCCGGGCGCAGCACGGGGGTGTCCTCGCCGTGCGTAGATCGTGACCAGCCCGCTCCCCGGTAGCTGTAGGAGGAGCGGCGCACGCGGGTCCGGCCGATCAGCTCGGAGAGCTCGCGGTAGAAATCGCCGTCCTTGCCGCCGCCGAAGGCGATCACGACGTTGGTGAGGCCGAACAGGGCCCGGGCCTCGTGCTCGCCGTAGAGCAACACCAGCTGCCGCCAGGTCTGGGCGGCGTAGATGTAGCTGACGCCCAGTGCCCGGTCGTTGGCCATGCGAGTGCGCAGGGTGGGCAGCGGCGCGGTGGACGGCAGCTCGTCCAGACAGGCCAGCAGCGGCGGGCACAGTCGGCCGGTCCGCGAGCCGGCGGCGAGCTGTAGCGCGGTGTCGAGCACGTGCTCGACCAGCGCGGTCAGCAGCGGGGACGCCGAGGCGTAGGGGTCGTCGCGGCCGAGCAGGTAGACGGTGCCGCCGGCGGCGAGCAGACCGGCGACGTCGGCGGCCGGACGGCCGGGCCCAGGAGTGCAGCGGCGGCGGATGTCGGCCTGGAAGAACAAGGACAGTGCCTGCTGCACGGTCGTGGCGGTGTTCCCGGCGGTGCGCGGATCGCCCTGCAGGGCGCCGTGCAGCAGCCCGTCCCACAAGGGCGCGGCCTGCGGGTGGCCGCGCAGGATGTCGGCCGGCGCGGTCGCCGCCTGCGGATGGGCCGCCCACTCGAGGACGTGCTCGACCGTGCCACCGGTCAGCGCGGCGGCGTGGAAGTAGGCCTGCAAGACCTTGGCCGCCTCGAAGGCGTAGAAGCGAGCCGCGCCGTCAGAGACCCCCCCGGTGACCGCGCTGGCGACGGTGCCGGCGGTGAATGCCTTGGCCCGACGCTCGGCGACCATCGGATCTGCGCAACCGGCGACCGGGTCCCACAGCAACTCGGGCACTCCCGGGACCGAGCCGAACGGGTCGCACACGGCGACCGGCCGCCCGCCGTCGGCACGGGCGTCGAGGGTGAGCAGCAGGTCCTCGGCCTTGGTCAGCGTCACGACGGCCGCCCCGGGCGCGTCCAGCAGCGCCGGGGCGAGCAGGTCCAGGGTCTTGCCCGAGCCCTGCGGGCCGTAGACGCCGGCGGTCCGGTCGAAGGGCACCCACAGCTCTCCCCCGGCGGGGACGGCGCAGGCACCCAGTCGCCAGCCCACGGCGTGCGGCTCGACGGACCGTCCGGCTCGACCCGCGGAAGCGGGCATGTCGGGCCGGACCACGGCAGCGGCGCGACGCAGCCGGGAACGGCCGAGGACCTGCTCGACCTGGTTCCGGTCGGCCATTCCGGTCGGCGTCCCGAGCACCCGCCGGCCGGCCCAGACGGCACCTCCGCTGGCGCCGAGGAAGGCGAGGAGCAGGACGCCGATGACGGCGTAGACGGCGGGGGTGCCGGGCAGCGCCGCCGCCTGAGTCGCGTCGAGGCCGGTGTCCGGATCGCCGGCCAGCAGGCCACCGACCGAGGCAGCCAGGGCGGCGCCATCGGTCGGCCAGACCCAGCCGCCGCCGGCGAGCACGGCGGCCACTCCGCGGCCGACGGGCAGCAGCAGCCCGGCGGCGGCCAGCCAGGCGAGGACGGCTGCGGCTGGGACCTCCCAGCTCGCCGGGCCCACGTCTGCGCGCGCGCCTACGCCGGTCATCGCCGCCGTCCGTACGTCGTCCTTTGCATGGCTCCTCCTGTTGGGCCGGAAAGGGGGCACGAGCAGGTCAGCCCGGGTTGGGCGCACTCAGGTCGACGCCGCGATCGGCCAGCCACGGCACCGGATCGATCGCCGCGCCGTCCTGGCGGACCTCGAAGTGCAGGTGGACACCGGTGCTGTTGCCGGTGGATCCCTGGAAGCCGACCAGCGTCCCGGCGCTGACGTGCTGGCCCGCAGTCACCGTGTAGGCCGAGAGGTGCCCGTAGCGGGTGGTCACCCCGCCGCCGTGGTCGAGCTCGACGAGGTTGCCGTAGCCGGCCAGCCCCAGGCCGCCGTCGCGGTCGCAGTAGGCGCTGGTGCAGGCGGCGGTGATGACGGTCCCGCCGGCGGCGGCGTAGACGGGGCTGTCGCGGGGGCCGGCGATGTCGACCCCGGCGTGCAGGGTGCGCCAGCGAAGCCCATAACCGGAGGTCACCGAGCCGGCGCTGGGCCGGATCCAGGTCCCGGCGGCGACCGGCAGGTCCGGGCAGACGCCGGACGCGGCGCCGGCCGGATTGGCCGCGGTCCCCTGGGCGGCCGGCCACAGCATGCCGGTCAGCTCGCGGCCGAGCGGCTCCCAGCGGGCGTAGGCGCCGCCGGCGGCCGAGATCTGCACCGCTTGGGCCGCCTGGGTGAGCGGGATGGTCCTCCAGTTCGGCACATCGGCCAGCCGGTCGTAGAAGGCGGCGGCGGCGTAGACGGGGTCCATGAGCTGGGTGACGGTGCCCCAGCCGGCGATCCAGCGCTGCTGGAAGGTGTTGACGCTGTCGTGGTCGGAGCCGAGGCCGTCGTGCGCGTACTGCAGGCTGGTGGCCGTCACCGCGGCCTGTTCGGCGGTGAGTTCGGAGCTGCTGCCGTCGTTGGCCAGCATCCGGATCCGGGACTCCTGGTAGGCGGTGGCCAGCGCCACGGTGGCCGCATACGGCTCGAGTCCTTGCGCTACGGCGACGTTGACGATGGTCTGTGCGTGGCCCATCTGGACGGCGTCCAGTTCGATGCCGGCGACGGTGGCGCCGGTGCCGCCGATCGAGCAGGCCGACGACGCGGCCGCCGTCCGGGTCTCGGGGGCCGCGATGACCGCCAGAGGTATGAGCAGCAGGGTGAGCCCGGCGAACAGCGGGACGGCGGCTGGTGCAACGGCCCTCCACAGCCATCTCTCCGCGTACGCCCGTGCGATGGACTCCGCTGTCCCGCTCATCGCGGGCCTCCGGCGGTGAGGGCCTCGTTGGTGTAGGTCAGCCGCAGCTCGGGCTCGGTCAGGACGGTCTGCACCTTGAAGGCCCGATCCCCGACCAGCCACAGTGCGCGGCCCTTGCCGGCGACCGCCCAGCCGGTGACCACGCGCTGGGCGATCGGCGCCAGGCCGAGCAGGCCCCCGAGCTCGTCGCCGACGGCCTGGTCCTGCCCGTGCAGCACCTTGACGTCGCACAGGTGCAGCAGGTCTCGGGCGATGGCGACCGCCTGCGAGGTCGCGTCCCCGGCGGTGAGCATGTCGGAGGGCTTGTGCGCCAGCAGGATCTGCACGTCGGCGTCGCGGCGGGACAGCCGGAGGTTGGCGTCCAGGCTCTTCATCGCCTCGGCACCCAGGCGCATTTGCCGCCACGTCTCGTCGCGGATGACGATGCGCAGGTCCCCGGGCTCGGCGATCTCGCGCATCGCCTGGCCCCAGGAGTTGAGGCAGGTCAGCGCGATGCCGACGGCCTGGTCACCGAGCGGCTCGACCCGGGACAGCGACAGCGACTGGATCGGGGCGCGCCAGTCGACGGCGATGGTGGTGTGGTCGTCGAACAACCCGGCCAGGGAGCCCTTGACCAGGGCGCCGAGAGCGTCGCGGAGAGTGCGGGTGGCGTCGATGAAGTGCCGCCGGTCGGCGTAGCGGCAGCCGGCGACGAGCTCGTCGGGAGGCTCGTCGAGTGCCCGCCACAGCTGCGGGATGGTGGGCTCGGTCAGCCGGGTGGCGCCCGAGCGGTAGCCGGTGAGCAGCCGCAGCGCCTCCCCGACCGCGGTCTCCTCCACCGGGCCGAACGGCACCGCCTGCGAGCCGATCAGGCCGCGCAGCAGCACCAGCCACCGGGCGAACAGGAGCGCCTCGCGGCGCCGGGCCTCGGCGGCGTCGAGGCGGTCCCAGCCGTGCCCGAGCGGGCCGAAGGCCAGCGGGTTCACCCGGGTCGGCAGGCCGTGACCGATGACGAACGGCTCCACGCCGAGTGCTCTGCAGAGGGGCTCGTACTCGTCCTTGGTGTCCCCGAGGATGAGAGTGCGATAGCCGTAGGCGAGCATCCGCAGCGCGAAGGCCTTGACGGTGGCGGACTTGCCGCGGCCGGGCTTGCCGAAGACGACGACGTTGGGGTTGGTGACCGGGAGATCGTCGTCGGTGACCCAGCCGACCGGATCGCAGTAGAACGCTCCGCCGGACAGCAGGTCGAGTCCCATCTGTGCGCCGGTGGGCGGTAGGCCCGAGGTGGCAATCAGGGGCCACACCACCGGCGTCTGCTCCGACGTCATCCGCCACACCGACAGCGGCGCCAGCGCCGCCGCTCGGCCACGACCACGTCCGCGGGGGCCGCGGCGGGGCACCAGCTGGGTGAACGGCCCCCGTTCCCGTGCCGCGGTCTCGACCGCGGGCACGGCGGGCAGCCGGTGGCCGAAGTCGTCGAGCAGGACAGCGACGTCCCGGCCACGGCGGAAGGGACGGCGGCTCATCCTCGGCCTCTGCGGTCCGGCAGCCCAACGCCGAGGGGAATGGCGGCAGCGGCGAAGGCGGAGTCCTGCGCCAGGTCGAGTCGCAGCGGCACGAAGCCGGCGGCCCGGACCGAGGCGGACAGCCGGCGGCCGTGCTCGACCACCGGCCACGTCGCCGGCACGGTGACGCAGGCCGCCGCGGCGACGCGCACCAGAGCACGGCCGGCGGTGAGCTTCTCCTCGGCGGCACCGACCCGCTCGGTGTCCCGCCGCTGCCGGGCCCGCTGCCGGAAACCCATCCGGGCGCGCATCTCGTTGCCGGTGGTGGCGCTCATCTGCTCCCGACTGACCACCCGGGTCGCCCGGGTCAGCGGCAGCGGGTCGAGGAAGACGGTCAGGCAGCGCCGCTCCCCCGCCACCGTCGGCACGAGCACCGGGGCGAGCGCGCCGAGCACCGCACCGGAGTCGGGCAGCAGGATCGTGTCGGTCACCGACGCCCAGGCGTCGTGCAGGTAGTGCCGCACCTCGGCGCGCGCCATCGTGGGTGCCGCGGCGGCCATCGGCACCCCGGTGGCCAACTGCTGGCTGGAGGCGGCCGCCAGGTCGGCGGCGACCAGCTCGCCACGGTCACCCGGGGCGAAGCTGGTGCGCACCGCGGCGGCGAGCTGTGCGGAGTCGAGCCAGGACACCGTCGTGCAGCCGACGGGTCCACGGAGCGCGGCCTCGACCTCTGCCATCACCGAGTGCAAGACCCGGGCCCGGCCGTCCACGCCCCCGCCGGACTCCCTCGCCGCCCGGGCGATCCGTCCCTCGCCGACCACGACGGTCACGAACGCTTCGGTCCGTACCGCGGCCGGCGTCAGCGTTGCGCCCAGCAGCGCGTTGACCCGCGCGGCGAGCGTCGGCGCGTCAGGGTGGGTGTGAGCGCGTTCCCAGGCGGCGCGCTCCGCGCCGTCGTCGGGCACGGTGCGCACCTGCAGGACGAGCACGTCGATCAGCTCGGTGCGGGCGGCGAGCTCGCACATCTCGGCCAGGCCGGCGCCCATCCGGTCCCGCTCGCCCGCCTCGGCGAGCCCGATGCCGGGATGGGCAATCGACGCCACCGCTGCCCAGGTCCGTGCGGCGCAGTTCTGCACGATCACCGGCCGGGTGAACAGCTGCCCGAAGGGCGGCCCGTCGTGAGTGCGGATTCCGGCGAGCACTCCCGGCAGGTCGGCCTCGGACAGGTCGTCGGCCGTCCCCGCTCCGGCCCGTGAGCCGAACGCCGCCCAGCCCATGGCTCCTCCGATCGCGTGCAGACAGAGGTCGCCGAACCAGCGGCCGGCGGCACGGCCCCGGATGGGCACCAGCAGCACGGCGGCCAGCAGCGCCCACACCGGCAGCCAGCCGACGAACAACCCCCAGGCCTGGCCGTTCAGGGCCAGCAGCGCCGGGACGCCGGCGAGCGTCACCAGGGCCAGCTGCGCGCCGGTCATCCCGAGGAACCAGCCGGAGACGTCCTTGGCGTACTCGCCGTAGCGGTGTGCGCTCATGCGGCACCGTCGTCGGCAGGAGAGTCAGGCCGCCCCCGCGGAGCGGGGGAGTCGGATTGGGCAGACCCGCCGCGTCCGGCGCCGTTGGCCCGCTCCGCGGGCCAGCCAACAGCCGCTGCGCCGTCCGCGAGGGACGACCACAGCGGATCAGGAGTCAGGGCGTCTTGGCCGTCCCCGTCCAGACGCGGCGACGCGTCGTCCTGTCGTGAGAGCGCGGTTGCGCGAGCGTGCCCGTTTCCCGCCACGGAAGCCCGGCCCCGAACTGACTGCCCGTAGTAGGGCGCGGTGTGTCCGATGCCAGCTCCAGAGAGGACGTCGGCCGCCGAGGCGGCCACCCCAGCGGCCAGACGGCCGGCCGTGGAGGTGCCCGTTGTCAGCGCACCCAGCGCGCCGGCGAAGCGACCACTGGTCGCGGCGTCGGCTATCGACTCCCCCTGCGCGCGGTCTCCAACCAGCTCTGCCGCGGCTCCGGAGGCCGCAACCCCACCGGAGGCGGCGACAGCGGCGGCCCCCGCAGCACGACCACCTCCCCCGCCGAGATTGCCCAGTGCGCCCATGACTCCGCCAGAGGCGGCCAGGGACGAACGCAGAGCCGCGCCGCTGGAGGTACCGGGGTCGACGAAGGCCAGCAGCCGGAACAGCGCCAGCGGGCAGATCGCGCCGAGCAGAATCAGCAGGCAGCCGACCACCGCCATGCCGACCGCTGCCTCTGTGCTCGTTTCCTCGGCCCCGCTGACGATGCCCTCGGTGATGGTGACGCCGACACCAAGGATGAGGACGGCGACCGGGGCGACCAGCAGCGCGGCGAGGAACCAGCGCAGGCTGCGCCAGAACCAGGCGCTCGAGGACTGTGCTAACAGGCCGCCGGCCGAGATGGCCGAGGTCGCCGCCAGCACGATCAACGCCGCCTCGCGGACCAGCATCAGCAGCAGGTAGCCGACGCTGGCCGGCACCAGGAGGAAGATGGAGCTGACTCCGAGAACGGTGGCAACCGTGCCGTCGACCACGTCGCGGCCCACGCTGATCGACGGGTCAAAGGCGGCCAGAGTGTCGATGTCGAGCAGGCTGCGCAGCAAGGCGGTGATCAGCCCGGAGACGCCGGTGACCAGCAGCGCCGCGATGCCGACGTAGCTGACCCAGACCAGCCCGAACTGCAGCAGGCCGATGAGCAGCCGGCCGAGGGCCTGCCCGTCCCGGCGTGCCGCCGCGACACCGAGTTGCACCATGGCCATCAGCGCAGCCACGGCCGCGCCGATGCCGAAGGTCACTGGATAGACCCCGGCCAGCGGGCCCCCGGCGGACAGGTCAGGGGTGGCGAGCGCGTCGATGACCGAGAAGGCCAGGCCCAGCAGCCACAGCCCGGCCTCCCACAGCGACAACATGGCGCTGATCCATACGTCGGCGACCACGGCTCCGGCTGCCTCCCCGATCACGCAGAACGGGTTGGTCGGCAGACACGACAGCGCCTCCTCAGGCGATGACGGATCGGCCGGGAACGCCGACACCACCGCCGTGTCGGCCAAAGCGGGAGTGGCGATTGCCAGCCAGCCCACGGCCGCCAGCACGAGCACGACGAGAGCTCTCAAGCGGGCCGATCGGATCCGCCGTCGCGGCTGCGGCCTAGACATGACGCAGATCCCGCCAGCCAGCCGCGATCGCGGTGTCGGTACCCGGCCAGACCGACGGCGCCGGCGCGGGCTCCGGCCCGGCACCGATCACCCACCGATCCCCCACCCATGCCATGCGCTGGCAGTCGGCGATCGCGATCCGCGAGGTCTGCTCGACGGTGACGGTGAACTCGAGGTTTACGCACACCACCGCGAACTGCGGACCCACCGTTCCCTTGATCAACCCCATCGCCGGTCGGACAACGATGGCCAACTGCGGCGACCCGGCGTTGGACAGCCCGGCCGCCGACAGAAGGCTCGCCATGCCAGCCACCCCGGACCACGTCTCCGCGGTCGGGCCGCCAGGGGCAGCCCATTCGCTGATGACACGCCGCACACCGTCCATCGAGCCGGTCTGCATCGCCGTCACGTCGATCGCGGCCAACTGCGCCAGGGCACCTTCGGGAGTGCGGGGAAAGCCGGTGGGCACGTCAGCCGGGCCGTCGGCCGTGGTGCGCGGCAACTCGATGACACCCGCGGCCTGCCGCGACACCGGACCTGGCAGCGCGTCGTCCGGGTCGACGGTCGGCATCGGCGTCGCGGCCAGGGCATCTCGGGACGACGTATCCGTGGAAAGCCCATCTCGCTGTCGCGCAGCGTCCGCTGAACCCGGCTCCTCCTCGCTCAGCACCCCGACGACCGCGAGAACCACGCCGGCCAAGACGGCCAGCGCCACAAGGGCAGCGACCACAACCAGCGTGAGAAGTCGACCAGGTCCCCACTCCGGGATAGCGCTTCCCCGGACGTCTCGGCGGCGGTGCATCACGTGCACCCGCTGCCGGTGATCGAGTCCAGGATGACGAGGATGACCGTGTAGGCGATGGCCACCATCACCACCACCGCGACGCCCATGGCCCCGTACCGGGAGGCATGCGGATGGGAGAAGATCCGCCCGACGAGGATCGACCCGAGGGACACGACAGCGCCGATGCCGATCAGCGCCAGCACGCCCCACTTCACCCAGGCGGTCACGTCGTCGGCGAAGCCCTGCATCCCGGGCGGTGCCTCGGGGCAGACCGCCGCGCTGATTTCGGCCGGCGTCGCAGTCGCCGGCCCGGCATCCAGCACGACGAACCCGGCAAGGACGAACACGACGCTTGATGCGGCCCGCACCGCCACGGCGGTGCTCCTGCGTCCGGCGGTCACGGAGTCTCCCCCGCCGGGGCCACGAGTGCGGCCAACGACCGACCGGCGGCCGCCACTGGCTTCGGTAGCCTGTCGCCGGTCAGCCCGGCAACCTGCAGTCGCCGGTCGATCGGCACTGGGACCACCTGTCCCCGCGACCGCAACTCACCAAGCCGCGGACCGCAGCTGACCTCCACCAGCCGGGGCCAGCGGGCCGGGCCCACCGCGGCGACCGCCGCCTCGCCGTCGACGGCGGCGAGCAGCTGC
Organism: Blastococcus sp. KM273129; assembly: GCF_021698995.1. Classification (NCBI taxonomy): domain Bacteria; kingdom Bacillati; phylum Actinomycetota; class Actinomycetes; order Geodermatophilales; family Geodermatophilaceae; genus Blastococcus; species Blastococcus sp. KM273129. Next base: position 60,251 of record NZ_SSXB01000015.1, read on the forward strand.
TCGGTCTGCCGGACCCCCGGCACCGTAACCCGGGTGACGACAACCATCGCGCCGCAGGCGAGTGAGCCGGGTGAGTCGAGCAGCGCGCAGGTCAGCGACCAACCCGAATCGACCACCGCCAGTCGAGCCGCGTCGTCGATTTCCGGAAGCGGGGGTAGGTCTCCGTCGGCTGGATTCCGAGTAAGGCGGATGACGTCGAGTCGACCGCGGCGACCGCTTCGCCAGTCCCCGTCCGCGCCCATCTCGATGGCCGGGGCCGCCGCCAGCCCTGACCGGAGCGGCCCGGCGTAGTCGACCAGCTGTACCCGCCGAGCTTCCGCCAGCCCTTCGGCGACTGCCAACGCGACCGTGGAAGCGCCGGCCCCGGCGTGAGCGGCAACAACCAGGACGACAGGGTCGCCGACGTCGAATGCTGCCCAGGGGATCGAACTGGCATCCGGCCGGAAGGCAGTGACGGGACCCGCAGCGCGCGACTCCTGGCCTCTCCAAGCGACGTCGAGATCGTTGAGGTCGTCGAAGATCCCTAAGCGGATCGCGATGACGGCCGCGCGCATCGCCTCGACCGTCATCGGCCGTGCCCGACAGGAAGTCAGTGGGTCCGCGATCGCCATCGATCCCGACGGCGGCGCGTCACGGCTCATCCGACCGCGCCTCGATCCCCGATGCGGGGCTGGGGTGTGCATGCGCCGAACGTGGCGCTCGTACCTCTAGTTGTTCTCCAGTCGGCTATGCCACAGGGGTCCCTGGCGATATGGGGCATGCACTAGCGCAGCGTGTGATGACAGCCATCCGCGCAACTGCCGATTTGCCGGAGGCTTACTGGGGACACACCGCGCGGCACATCTAGGGTTCGTCGTCGTTGTCTTCAAGCCGACGACGCGGGAGGCCCGACTCGCCGCGCAACACCGGGCCGACGCAGCGCTGGCAGCTCTCGTCACTGCCGGGGTCGAACTCCATCGGGTATTCAACCTTCACCGGCGCACCGCAGACCGCCTCGCGGTACAGCATGCTGGAGTCGTAGATCACTGGCCGGCGAAGCGGCTTCCGCTCATGCAATGGTACCGCCACGGCATGGACGGGACCTGGCTCAGCGGGCAGAACCGACTCGACGTACTGGCGGTCCTCGGGGTCCCGCACGCGGTCGTAGCGGCTCGAGCCGCAGCGGTAGGTCGCCATGATCAAATCTTGGGACTCACTCGCCGAGGCCGCGTGATCTCCTCGACGGTGAAGTCGATGATCCGGTTCCGTAGCTGTTCCTTGAGCTGATAGCCCTCGAACCGGGCGGACTCCTCGGAGTGAAACCGGTAGGCGCTGCCCCGGAACCGGGTGAATCGGCCACCGAGACTTCCCTCGCCGTAGTACAGCTCCGGCGCGTCGCGCAGCACCACTCGCACCACCCACTCGCTCTCGGCTGGCCGCTCCTCGTCCTCAGGCCGCCACTCAACGGGCTCTCGGTTGGCGAGCCGCACCAGGTGCTGTCCGCACACGGGGAGCTGCTCGTTGCGCCCCTCTGGAGTGATCCGGTCCGTGATCCAGGCGGTTTCCGCTTCGCGGGTGCAGTTCTGCGAACGGCAGCGCATGTGCGACCTCCCCGCCGACACATGGCCGGCATCTTTGGTGAACCCTCCGGCGGGGAAGGTAGGGCGCGCCTGTGACAAGAACGCCGAACCGGCTTCGCAACTCCGTGCTAGTGCGCCACCTCGCCCACCGGCTGAAATCACCGCAGTCAGCAGAGCCCTACCGGTCCTGTTCAACCGGGTCCCAGGTCAAGGGCGAGTAGCCAGCAGGTTGGACACCGTGCTGGTCGCCTGCAGGTGCTGTCCCATCTGGGAATCCAGGCGGCTACCGAGCCCGACGAGGTCGGCCAGTCGGCCGGCCACATCAGTGGTGAGCAGCGGTTCATGGCGAGCCACCCGATTGCGAAGGTCGTGCAGACGCCGTACGGGGTGTCCCGCCCCGGGTCTGATGGAGGCTCTCAATCCACGTGAGGATGAGAGTCATGGCGGCACCGAGGAAGTACCCCGACGAGCTGCGGGAGCGGGCGAC